>NZ_CFHTCS010000125.1:0-11395 GCF_984369615.1 Martelella sp.
TCGGCGTTTCCTCCTGGCCCGGCGGAACGGCGACCCCGGGATCAATGGCGGCGAGTTCGCCGAGCGGGCGGTCGGGCATCAGCACTTCCGTGCCGAGCATCGGCTCTTCGCCTTTCTCTCCGATCTTTTTCGGATCGGCGAAAAGCTGGTCCAGCAGATAGGACATGCCGGGCACGACGAACAGGTAGAGATAGTCCCCGGCCCTGAGGTTGCCGGCATAGAAATAGCGCATGGACAACCCGTCGCGCACGACGAGCGAGGGGATCGCCCAGCGCGGAATGAGCGCGCCTTCCAGCACCGGCGCGCCATCGGCGAGGCGATAGACGAGCAGCTCGTGCTTGGCATTGCCGGGCAGGTCGATCTCGACGGTCTCCAGCGCGCCGCTCGCCTTGGGCTGAACGAGTTTCAGCAGACGGGCGACGGGGCCGAGCAGCCAGCCCTGCAGGACGAGCGAGACCAGCACCATGATGAAGACGATGTTGAAATAGAGCCCGGCATCTTCCAGCCCGTAGATTGCCGGCAGGATGGCGAGCAGGATCGAGGCCGCGCCGCGCAGGCCGATCCAGGCAATGAAATTCGTTTCGCGCGGGCGATAGTCGAAGAAGGAGAGACAGAGCCAGACCGCGAGCGGACGGGCGATGAAGACGAGGAACAGCGCGAGCCCCAGCGCCGGAACAAGGATTTCCGGGAAATTGCGCGGCGTGGCGAGAAGGCCCAAGAGCAGGAACATGATGATCTGGGCAAGCCAGGTCATGCCCTCCTGGAAGCGGCGGATGGAGCCGGAATAGCGCACCCGCTGGTTGCCCGCGACAAGACCGGCGATATAGACCGCCATGAAGCCGCTGCCGCCGGCCGCGCCCGTTGCCGAGAAGACCAGAAGCGCGACGGTGAGCACCAGGATCGGCGCGAGGCCGCGATTGAGCCCGAAGGAATTGGCGATCAGGATCGTCAGCACGCCGCCGGCAAGCCCGAAGAGGAGGCCGAAGCCGATCTCGCGGACAAAATGGAGCGCCACGGCAAGCGTTTCCTCCGCGCCGGAACCCTGCACCGAAAGCATGGAGACGAGCGTCATGGTGAGGAAGATCGCCATCGGGTCGTTGATGCCGGATTCCACCTCGAGCGTGGAACTGACCTTGTCGACCACGTGAATGCCGCCGATGCGCATCAGGAAAAACACCGCAGCTGCATCCGTCGAGGCGACGATGGCGCCGAGCAGGAAGCCCTCGAGCAGGGAAAGGCCGAGGATGAAGCTGGCCGCGAGCGCCACCAGGCCGGCGGTCAGAAGTACGCCGACCGTTGCCAGCAGGATCGCCGGCGCGGCCGTTCTGCGAAAGGTCTTGAAGGAGGTGCCGAAGCCCGAATCGAACAGGATCACGGCAAGGGCGAGCGAGCCGACATAGAAGGTGAGCGCATCATTGTTGAACTCGATGCCGAAACCGTCGGTGCCGCCGAGCAGACCGACGCCGAGAAAGAGCAGCAGCAGCGGCGCGCCGAAGCGATAGGCCAGCGCGCTGGACAGCGCGGCGATGAGGACGAGCGCGGAAAAGACCATCACCGCGAGATAGAATGTCGTCAATCGTCTTCCCTTCCGGCCGGCGGCCGGCACGCTTTGCAAATCCCTGATTTGACAGGCCAGATAGTGCGCGGGGGCCGGCTTTTAAAGTCCGGGCGGCGTGCGGCAGTCATGGATGTTTTTGTTTTGTTCACTTTTCTCTGGAAGGCTTGGGGCAACATCGATAGGGTGAGACGCATGGAAAAGACGATTCGTATTCTCGGCATCGATCCGGGCCTTCGCCGCACCGGCTGGGGCGTGATAGAGACGCTCGGCAATTCGCTGAAATTCGTCGCCTCCGGCACGGTAACGACGGATGGTCAGATGGACCTTGCCTCGCGTCTCAGGCAGTTGCATGACGGGCTCTCGGAGGTCGTGCACGGGCAGCGGCCCGACGAGGCGGCGGTGGAGCAGACCTTTGTCAACAAGGATGCGGTGGCGACGCTGAAGCTCGGCCAGGCGCGCGGCATCGCGCTTCTGGTGCCTTCTCTTGCCGGCCTGCATGTTTCCGAATATGCGCCGAACGCGGTGAAGAAGGCGGTGATCGGCGTCGGCCACGGCGACAAGGAGCAGATCCACATGATGCTGAAGGTCCTGATGCCGAAGGTTCAGTTCAAGGGCAGCGACGCGGCGGATGCGCTGGCGATCGCCATCTGTCACGCGCATCACCGCGGCGCGAACCGGATGATGAAGGCGGCATTGGCCGGATAGGAACAGGCGAGCATGATCGGCAAGTTGAAGGGCGTGATTGACGAGATCGGCGACGACCATGTGCTCGTCGATGTCCATGGCGTCTGTTATGTGGCTTTCTGTTCGGCGCGCACGCTCTCGCGCATCGGTTCGCCGGGCGAGGCCGTGACGCTGGTGATCGAAACCTTCGTGCGCGAGGATCAGTTGAAGCTCTATGGTTTCATCAGCGCCGAGGAGCGCGGCTGGTTCAACCTGCTGCAGAGCGTGCAGGGGGTCGGAACCCGGGTGGCGCTCGCCCTCCTGTCGACGCTTTCGGCAGGCGAGGTGGCAAACGCCATCGCGCTTGGCGACAAGACAGCGGTCTCGCGCGCGCCGGGCGTCGGGCCGAAGGTTGCGACGCGCATCGTCAACGAGCTGAAGAACAAGGTGCCCGCCGGCCTTTCCATGGGCGACAGCGAGGGCGTCGCCTTCCGCCAGGATGTGGGCGAGGGAAAGGCGCCGGCGGCCGTCTCCGACGCGATTTCCGCGCTCTCCAATCTCGGCTATTCGCGCGACCAGGCCGCGGGCGCGGTTTCCGCCGCGCTGAAAAAGGCAGGCGAGGACGCCGACAGTGCCGTCCTTATTCGTCTGGGGTTGAAGGAATTGGCGAGTTGATCCTTTCATGCTAATGCTGTCCTTGCAGGGTGTTAAATGTAAGGACACGTGGCGATGAGCGTCTACTACGGCACCATGACATCGAAGGGGCAGACGACTGTTCCCGCCGAGATCCGGGCGATCCTCAATCTCCATCCCGGCGACCGCATACGCTATGTCGTGCGCGACGGCGAGATTGTCATGAAGGCCAAGAATAAGCGGGCGATCGACCTCAAGGGTCGGTTTCACGACCCCGAAAGGGAGACGATTTCGACGGAAGAGATGGAGGATATCGTCGGAGAGGCAATTGCAACGCATGTGGCCGAGCGTTCATGATCGGTCTCGATACGAATGTCCTCCTGAGGTTGGTATTGCAGGATGACGAAAGTCAGTCGCAGGCCGTGAACGACCTGATCCGGCAATTGCCGGAGAAGGGGCCAGGCTTTATCAATTGTATCACGCTGATGGAGTTTGCCTGGTTTCTGCGCAAGCGCCTTGGCGTTTCGCGGGACGATGTCTCGCTGGCGATCGGCGACCTTCTCGAGGCGAGCGACATTGAAATGGAAGATGAACGTCTGGTCGAGAGCGCCCTTGATCTGATGCGGCAGACGAGTGCCGAATTTGCCGATATCCTGATCGCGCTCAGGAACGAACAGGCGGGATGTCGCGTCACGATGACGCTGGACAAGACCGCCGCGGCTGCAATTCCGGGAATGGAACTTTTGAAATGAGCGAACCCGAACGCCTGATATCGCCCGAGACCCGCGTCGAAGATCTCGATGCCGCCATGCGGCCGCAGACGCTGGATGATTTTACGGGCCAGGCGGAGGCGCGGGCGAACCTGAAGATCTTCATCGAGGCAGCCAAAAGGCGCGGCGAAGCGCTGGATCACGTTCTCTTCGTCGGCCCGCCGGGGCTCGGCAAGACCACGCTGGCGCAGATCATGGCCAAGGAACTCGGCGTCAATTTCCGCGCCACCTCGGGGCCGGTGATCGCCAAGGCCGGCGATCTGGCCGCGCTTCTGACCAATCTAGAAGAACGGGACGTGCTGTTCATCGACGAAATCCACCGGCTGAACCCGGCCGTCGAGGAAATTCTCTATCCGGCGATGGAAGATTTTCAGCTCGACCTGATCATCGGCGAGGGGCCGGCGGCCCGCTCGGTCAAGATCGATCTGTCGAAATTCACGCTGGTGGCCGCCACCACCCGGCTCGGCCTTCTGACGACGCCGCTGAGGGACCGGTTCGGCATTCCCGTCCGGCTCAATTTCTACACGGTCGAGGAGCTCGAGAGCATCATCCGTCGCGGCGCGCGGCTGATGGGGCTCGGCATGAGCGATGACGGCGCGCGCGAAATCGCCCGTCGGGCGAGGGGGACGCCGCGCATTGCCGGACGGCTGCTCCGCAGGGTGCGCGACTTTGCCGAGGTGGCCGACGCCACCGAAGTCTCGCGCATAATTGCCGACGAGGCGCTGACGCGGCTCGAGGTCGATCATATGGGCCTCGACCAGCTGGACCGGCGCTATCTCAACATGATCTGCCAGCATTTCGGCGGCGGTCCGGTCGGCATCGAGACGATCGCGGCCGGGCTTTCGGAGCCGCGCGATGCCATCGAGGATATCATCGAGCCCTATATGATCCAGCAGGGCTTCATCCAGCGCACCCCGCGCGGCCGGGTGATGACGGCGACCGCCTGGAAACATCTCGGCCTCAATCCGCCGAAGGAAGTCGACCAGTTCCGGCTGTTTGACGAGGGCGAGTAGCGATCGGGGACGAGAGACCGGCCTCAGACCGCGATCATCTCCACCTTCTTCTCGACGAAACGCAGCGCGACTTCGCCGTTGAGAAGTTGCAGGGCCGGCTCGCCGAAAAGCTTGCGTCGCCAGCCCTTCATCGCTTCGACATCGGCCTCCTCGCCCTCCGCCGCGATCCTGTCGAGATCGTCGGACGAGGCGATGACGCGGGCGGCGACCTGGTTCTGCTCGGCGACGATCTTGAGCAGCACCTTGAGAAGCTCGGCTGCCGCGGCGGCGCCCTCGGGCAGTTGCGGCTGGCGCGGTATGCGCGGCAGTTCCGCCTTGGGGATGTCGAGCGCCGATCTGACCGCCGCCATCAGCGCGGAGGCCGGCTGCGAACGCTCCCAGCCCTTCGGGATCATGCGCAGCCTGGCGAGCGCTTCCGGCTCGGTCGGGTGCTGCTGGGCGATCTCGTAAACGGCGTCATCCTTCAGCACCCGGCGGCGGGGCACGTTGCGATCGCGCGCTTCGCGCTCGCGCCAGGCGGCGACGGCCTGCATCACCGCGAAATCGATCGGCTTCTTGATCCGGAGTTTCAGCCGCGTCCACGCCTGCTCGGGCGGCAGATCGTAGGTTGCCGGCGATTCCAGGATCGCCATTTCCTCGTCCACCCAGTCGGTCCGGCCTTCGCGGGAGAGTTCTTCCTTCAGTTTCAGGTAGACGTCGCGCAGATGGGTGACGTCGGCCAGCGCATAGGACAGCTGCTTGTCGTCGAGCGGACGGGCGCGCCAGTCGGTAAAGCGCGACGACTTGTCGATATGGGCCCCCGTCAGCCGTGAGACGAGCTGGTCGTAGGAGATCGAATCGCCGAAGCCGCAGACCATGGCCGCCACCTGCGTGTCGAACAGCGGCGCCGGCAGCAACCCGCCCATATGATAGACAATCTCGAGATCCTGGCGGGCGGCGTGAAACACCTTGACCACGGACGGGTCGGCCATCAGTTCGAAGAACGGCTTCAGGTCGATGCCCCTGGCCAGCGGGTCGACGAGCACCTCCATGTCCGGACTTGCCATCTGGATCAGGCAGAGTTCCGGCCAGAAGGTGCTTTCGCGGATGAATTCAGTGTCGACGGTGACGAATTCGGATCTGGCGAGCTTGGCGCAGGCCTCTTCAAGTGCGGCAGTGGTTTCGATCATCAGGACATATCGGTCGTTGGGTTTCGCCATCTTTCCTTGGCCTTTAGGGCGATGATGTCAAGGCATGGCGAAAAATGGCGCAGGGAAAAGGGCGCTTGCGGGCCTCGCGCCGGCGGTAAAGCTTGCTGTTGCGCGCCCGATGTGGTTTAGCAGCGTCCAAACGGCTTTGCCTTGACAAAGAGGGCCTGCCATGCGCTTTTCCGCCGGAATTCACCGCGAAGCCCGGCGCGGAATGCCGCCTGCCTGCCTTCCAGAACCTTTTACGGATAAGACTATGCACCGCTATCGCAGCCATTCCTGTGCCGCCCTCAAGAAGTCCGACGTTGGCCAGACCGCCCGCCTTTCCGGCTGGGTGCACCGCGTGCGCGACCATGGCGGCGTGCTCTTCATCGACCTGCGCGACCATTACGGCATGACCCAGGTGGTCGCCGATCCGGATTCGCCCGCCTTTTCCAATGCGGAGAAAGTGCGCGGCGAGTGGGTGATTCGCGTCGACGGCAAGGTGCGCGCACGCACCGAAGAGACGGTGAACCCGAACATGGCGACCGGCGAGATCGAGCTTTACGCCGAGGAGATCGAGGTTTTGTCGGCCGCGAAGGAGCTGCCGCTGCCGGTTTTCGGCGAGCCGGAATATCCGGAAGACCTGCGTCTGAAATACCGCTTCCTGGACCTTCGCCGCGAAACGCTGCACGCCAATATCGTCAAGCGCACCAAGATTATCGCCGAAATGCGCAGGCTGATGGGCGAGGCCGGCTTCACCGAATATTCGACGCCGATCCTGACGGCCTCCTCGCCGGAAGGCGCGCGCGACTTTCTCGTGCCGAGCCGTATCCATCAGGGCAAGTTCTACGCCCTGCCGCAGGCGCCGCAGCAGTACAAGCAGCTGCTGATGGCCTCCGGTTTCGACCGCTATTTCCAGATCGCGCCCTGCTTCCGCGACGAGGATCCGCGCGCCGACCGCCTGCCGGGCGAATTCTACCAACTCGACCTGGAAATGAGCTTTGTCGAGCAGAATGACATTCTGGAAACGATGGAGCCGGTGCTGCGCGATGTGTTCAAGGCCTTCGCCAACGGCAAGCCGGTGACCGAAGAGTTCCCGCGCATTCCCTATGACGTTGCCATGCGCAAATACGGCTCCGACAAGCCGGACCTGAGAAACCCGATCGAGATGGAAGCCGTGACCGAGCATTTTGACGGTTCGGGCTTCAAGGTCTTCGCCGGGATGATCGCCAAGGATCCGAAGGTCGAGGTCTGGGCCATTCCGGCCAAGACCGGCGGCTCCCGCGCCTTCTGCGACCGGATGAATTCCTGGGCGCAGGGCCAGGGCCAGCCGGGCCTCGGTTACATCTTCTGGCGAAAGGAAGGCGAGGAGGTGACCGGCGCCGGTCCGCTCGCCAAGAATATCGGTCCCGAACGCACCGATGCGATCCGCGCGCAGCTTGGCCTGGAAGACGGTGACGCCTGCTTCTTCGTCGCCGGTCGTCCGGACCAGTTCGTCCGCTTTGCCGGCGAGGCGCGCACGCGCGTCGGCGACGAACTGGGCCTGACCGACAAGGACCGCTACGCGCTGTGCTGGATCGTCGACTTCCCCTTCTACGAATGGAACGAGGACGAAAAGCGCATCGACTTTGCCCACAACCCCTTCTCCATGCCCCAGGGCGGCATGGAAGCGCTGAAGGCGGCCGATGGCGACGAAGGCCTTCTGGCGCTGAAAGCCTTCCAGTACGACATGGTCTGCAACGGTTTCGAGATCGCCTCGGGCGGCATTCGCAACCACTCGCCGGAGACCATGGTTGCGGCCTTCGGCCACGCCGGTCTCGGCGCCGATGTGGTCGAGGAGCGCTTCGGCGGCCTCTACCGCGCCTTCCAGTACGGCGTTCCGCCCCATGGCGGCATGGCGGCCGGCATCGACCGCATCGTGATGCTGCTCGTCGGCGCGAAGAACCTGCGCGAGGTCACGCTGTTCCCGATGAACCAGCAGGCGCAGGATCTTCTGATGTCGGCGCCTGCCGAGGCGAGCCCGGCGCAGCTGCGCGAGCTTGGCCTGCGCATCCTGCCGCAGAAGAAGGACTGAGTTCTTCTGATCTCGACTGAGATTATGCGACGGCGGCCCGCGAAATCAGGCCGCCGTCTTTTTTTGTGCCTCGATGTCCCGGCGCGGCGGCGCGCCGAAGGCGCGTGCATATTCGCGGCTGAACTGGGACGCGCTCTCATAGCCGACAGCAAAGGCGGCCGCCTCGGCATTCTCGCCTTCGGAAAGCATCATGCGGCGTGCTTCCACAAGTCGCGTCTGCTTCTGGTATTGCAGCGGCGTCATGCCGGTGATCGCCTTGAACTGACGATGGAAGGCTGACGGGCTGAGCCGGGCAATCGTGGCCAGTTCCTCAACGCGGACCGGTTCCGCATACCGTTTTCTCAACACATGGATGGCCTCGATGACACCGCGCTTGTGCCCCGGGGCCGAGCAGAATGCGGGCTATGTCGCCGCCGTTTGGCCCGCGCAGAAGCCGGTAGCAGATCTCCCGCATGATGCCGGGATAAAGGATGGCGGCTTCTTCCGGCGCCTCGGCAAGATCGAGCGCGCGTGAAACGCTGGCGACCAGCGCCGGAGCGCAATCGATCACATGGGCAGCAACGGCCGAACCGCCGCTGGGCAGCGGTGGATCGTCCATATTCTCCAGAACGGCAAGCATTGCATCGGGATCAAGTTCGACAACGGCGGCGAGATAGGGTGCGTCCAGGCTTGCCGCGACGACCCGGCTGCTGCCGGGCATGGTTACAGAGGCAACCAGCGCCTGTCCCGCTCTGTAGTCATAGCGCCTGTTGCCGAACATCGTCCATTTTTCCCCCTGAAGCACAAAGCACAGCGCGGGTTTATGGATTGTGTGCGAGGCCTTGTTCGCCTCCGTGAACCGGAGCAGGCAGAACCCATCGATCCCGGTTTCGTAGACGCCGTCGCGCGTGTTTTCGCGTGTCAGACGCTCGACTCGCTCTGCCAGTCGATCGGTCATTGGCGCATCTCCCGTGGTTTCATTCGAGATAGGGATTGTGCAGGAATAGGCAAGAAACGCTGCCGATCCGACATTCGAATTTGTCCGCTCCGGCCGTATTTTCCGGGCTTCGAAAACAAGGAGCACATCATGACTTTTGAGATGACGGCGGAAGGGCAGCACCCGGTCGCGATTATCACCGGCGGCAGTCGCGGGCTTGGTCGCAGCACTGTATTGAGCCTTGCGGAGCAGGGTGTTTCCACGATCTTCACCTATCACTCGAACCGGGAGGAAGCGGAAAAGGTTGTCGCACTGGCAAACGCTTCGGGAAGCCAGGCCGTCGCGTTGCAGCTCGACACTTCGGCGCCTGCGGGCTTCGTGTCCTTCAAGGCCCAGGTCCAGGAGGCGCTCGCCGGATTGGGCGTCAGCCGCTTTGATTATCTGGTCAACAATGCCGGAACCGGATTGCACAAGACGATCGAGACCACAACGGAAGACGAGCTCGATGCCGTCTACAACATCCACTTCAAGGGCGTTTTCCTGCTGACCCAGGCGCTGTTGCCGTTAATGAATGATGGCGGGCGGATCGTGAACGTCTCTTCGGGCCTGACCCGTTTCTCCTTCGCCGGCAGCGCGGCCTACGCAGCGATGAAGGGTGCGGTGGAAGTGCTGACCCGCTATCTGGCGCGCGAACTCGGCGAACGCGGCATTGCCGCCAATACCGTCGCCCCCGGCGCGATCGCGACGGACTTTTCCGGCGGCATGGTTCGCGACAATCCGGAGGTCAACGCCATGGTCTCTGGCAATACGGCGCTTGGTCGGGCCGGCGAACCGGAGGATATCGGTCCGATGATCGCGGCCCTGCTTCAGCCGGCCAACCGCTGGGTCAACGGCCAGCGCATCGAGGTCTCGGGCGGCATGCTGCTTTGAGCGAAAAAAAGCCCCGGTAGGTCTTCTGCCGGGGCTTGCAACAGGGCCTATTCGTTCGCCGTGACCTGAAGGTTCAGGAGCTTCGGGATCGATTGCGGCGCGGCCGCGCCCGCCATGACGACGGCGAGGATCGGCATCTGCATCTGCGGCTTGATGGAGACGGAGAAATTCTGCGGATCGGAGAAATAGGCGCCGACGGCGGTCGTCACCATGTCGGCAAGGTCCGGAACATTCATCTCCGCAAGGCTCTTGCCGAGATCGACCTCGATCTTGTCGGCCATTTCCTCGGCCGTCAGATCCTCCTTCTCCGCTGCATATTGCAGCGCCCGCGTGGTGATCGAATCATCGACGAAGCTGATGGCGAGTTCCGAAACACCGATCTTCTGGCCGAGCTCGAGGAGGTATTGCTGATAGGGGCTTTCGGCCTCGCCGTCTTCGGCGGCCTGCATGTCCTGCGGGTCGGCGGGCGCTTCCGCCGCGAGCCGTTGCAGGGTCTCGATGGTCTCGAGCGTCAGCCCGGTCATGGCAAATCGGATATTGAGCGCGCCGACATCCTCGACCGCGATCTCATAGGTTGAAAAATCGAGATCGCCGGACGTCGTGTCCCAATCGCCGATGATGGTGACGTCGGCGTTCATCGTCATCAGGTCGAGCGCGGTCAGCGTCGCGCGCGCATCCTCTTCCATGTCGTCCAGCCCGGAAAGATCGATCGCGATGCCGGACACATTGGCAAGGAAGCTCGCCTTGCTGTCATCCGCGCTGAAAGTCTGGTTGCCGGTGGCGCTTGCGATGGTGACGATCTGATGGCCTTCGCTTGTGAAGGTGATGTCGGACGCTTGCGTGGAGCCCGCATAGCTCCAGCCGGCGAAGGCCTCCAGATCCGGCGTTGCCGGGACCTTGATGTCGCCCTGGATCAGCGATCCGATGGCGATCTCGAAGTCGTCGCCGGCAAAGGCCATGTCGAAAGCCGAAACCTTGTCGATCGTGTAGCCGCCGCTGCCGTCTTCCTTCACGCCTTCGAAATTCAGCGTCATCGGCGCGACCTGCTCCATCTCGCTGAACTCCTGCGCGCGCTCAGGGTCGGCGCTGTAGACCACGCCGGAGACCGTCAGGCCGCCGTCAGGGCCTTCCTCGACATCGTCATAGGTGAAAGTGACGCCGCCCTGCGCCTTCGAGGCGGCATTGAGCTTGGCGAGCATGTCCTCTCCATCGAGCGCGAAGGCGGGAACCGACATCGCTGCGAGGACGCTGCCGGCGAGAAGAAGGTGGCGGAAAGGCGCTTTGTGCATGGTGTCACTCCCGGGATTGGTCTGATTCTCGTTGATGTTATTCGGCATATAAGACTGAAATGCAATTGTGCCAGAAAAGATGTGGCCGCAGGCCGCCGGCTCGCCCGGCGCAAGGGCGGGTTTTGTGGCCGGAGGCCCTTGTTTTCAGGGGATTGGCCGCCTTCCCGCCTTGCGGGAGCCGGTTGCATCCTCTAACACAACCCCTATGGGAAACGAAATTCTTCCGCCGGATGACGGCGACAACCACATCGATGCCGTGGACCTGCGCAAGGCGCTGGAAGAACGCTATCTCGCCTATGCGCTGTCAACGATCATGCACCGCGCCCTGCCGGATGTGCGCGACGGGCTGAAGCCCGTGCACCGCCGCATCATCCACGGCA
>NZ_CFHTCS010000126.1:0-11313 GCF_984369615.1 Martelella sp.
CGAAGACTTCACCAACCGCGTTGTCGACTTCGCAGCCTCCGACGCTGCCATGAACGACGAGGAAATGGCCAAGGTTGACGGCGGCGTCGTTCTTCTGCCGATGACGGCCGGCGAAGTTGTTCTTGCCTACAACCTCGACGGCGTTTCCGAACTGAAGCTGCCGCGCGACGTTTACCCGAAGATCTTCCTCGGCGAAATCACCAAGTGGAACGACGAAGCCATCGCCGCCGCGAACGAAGGCGTCGACCTCCCCGACGAAAACATCACGGTTGTCGTTCGCTCCGATAGCTCGGGCACCAGCTTCAACTTCACCAATCACCTTGCAGCCATCTCCAAGGAATTCGAAAGCACTGTCGGCGGCGGCAAGACTGTTCCGTGGCCGAAGGCTTCGAACTTCGTTGCCGCTCCGGGCAACCAGGGCATCACCGCCACGGTCAAGCAGACTCCCGGCGCGATCGGCTACATCGAGTATGGCTACGCCCAGCAGACCAACACGCCTTATGCCCTGCTTGAGAATCAGGCCGGCAACTTCGTGAAGGCCGGTCCGGAAGCCGGTAGCGCCGCTCTCGCTTCGGCCGAGCTCGACGAAAACAACGTCGCCTTCATCGTCGATCCGAAGGGCGAAGAAGCCTATCCGATCGCCACCTTCACCTGGATGCTGTTCTACAAGTCCGGCCAGGATGCCGACACCGTCGCAGCACTGAAGGAAATGATCAACTACGGCCTGACCACCGGCCAGACGATGGCCGACAAGCTGGGTTACATCCCGCTGCCGGAAAACATCATCGAAATCAACAAGAAGTCGATGGAAGAAATCGGCGGCTGATTTCGGCCAATTCGAGATTTTGCCGGGGCGTAACACGTTGCGCCCCGGCTTTCGTGGAAAAGAATACACGCAGACATTTATGCTCTTTCCAGTCAGATCGCGGTACTCGTCCCGATCGCCGTTACCAGGAGCCCCTTGATGGCCGACAAGCCGAAATCCGTTACGCCACGCGATGGCAGTGTTTCGCGACCACCGACCGCTTTCGAATACGGTTACGACAAGTCCTTTCGCTTTCTGACATTCTTCGCAGGCCTGATCACGATCATCCTGCTGATCTACATTTTCTACAAGATCGGCGCGCAGGCCGCTCCGGCAATGCGTGAATACGGTCTTTCCTTTCTGACGACTGTTGAATGGAACGCGAATACAAACGAATACGGCATTCTCGCCGAAATCTGGGGCACGCTCTATTCCTCGCTCCTGGCACTGCTTTTCGGCGGCGGCCTCGGCATTGCGGTCGCGATCTTCCTGACACAGGGTTTCCTGAACGCCCGTCTCGCCTGGGTCTTCCGCCTGATCGTCGAAATGCTCGCCGCGATCCCGTCGGTCGTCTACGGCCTCTGGGGCATCTACGTCCTCATTCCAGCCATCCGGCCGATCGCCCGCTGGCTGCATGATACGTTCGGCTTCGTGCCGTTCTTCTCCACCTCGCTTGCCGGCCCCGGCATGTTTCCGGCGATGATCGTTCTTTCGATCATGATCCTGCCGACGGTCGCCGCAATCTCGCAAGACGCCTTCAAGGCCATTCCGCTGAAGGTGCAGGAAGCCGCATACGGCATGGGCACGACCAAGTGGGAAGCGATCCGCAAGGTCATCCTGCCGACGGCCTCGGGCGGCATCTTCGCCTCGCTGGTTCTCGGCTTCGGCCGCGCGCTTGGCGAAACCATGGCGCTCGCCATGCTGATCGGCAACACGCAGCAGGTCTCGCTTTCGCTGTTCTCGCCGGCGACAACGCTTGCGTCGCTTCTGGCCTCGACCTTTCCCGAGGCTGGCGCCAACCAGATCGGCCCGCTGATGTATGCGGCCGTCGTGCTGCTGATGATCACGATGGCGGTCAACATCATCGGCACGATCATCATGAACTACACTTCGCGCCAGACGGTCACATAAGGCTTGAGAGGGGATCGAAACCATGACGGATGAAACCACGATGAATCCCGAGGTTGTCGCGCTCGGCAATCCGAATCTGAGCTTTTCCTTCGCCGAACGGCGAACGCTGATGAACTTCATCCAGACCTTTATCCTCTGGATCCTGGCCGGCATCGCCGCCATTCCGCTGATCTCGGTCCTGTGGATGCTGATCAGCCGCGGCGGCGTGCGCCTCAGCCTCGCGATTTTCACCGAGCTTCCGCCGGCGCCTTTCGAGCAGGGCGGCGGCATCGGCAACGCCATCGTCGGCACGCTTGTGATGGTGGCGATCGGCTCGGCGATTTCGATCCCGATCGGCGTCCTCGGCGGGGTCTATACCGGCCTGATCAATCCCGACGGCAAGTTCGCCTCGCTCGTCCGCTTTGTCGGCAAGGTGCTGACCGGCTTTCCCTCGATCCTCTCCGGCGTCTTCGTCTATGCCTGGCTGGTGATCGTGATGAAGACCTATTCGGCTGTGGCCGGCGGCCTGTCGCTCGCCATCCTGATGTTGCCAACGATCCTGCTGACATCGGAACAGGCTTTCCGCATGGTGCCGCAGCGCATGAAGGATGCCGCTTACGGCATGGGCTGCAATGCCACGCAGGTTGCCCTGAAAATTGTTTTGCCGACGGCGCTGCCAGGTGTTATGACCGGCGTAATGCTTGCGGTGGCGGGCGCGTCCGGTGAATCGGCCCCGCTTCTGTTTACGGCACTCTTTTCGAATTACTGGATCGGAAGCTTTACGGAGCCGACAGCATCATTGTCGATTTTGATCTACAATTTCTCGGCAATGCCCTATGAAAACCAGATTGAACTGGCGTGGACGGCTTCCCTCGTACTGGTGCTGATCGTGCTCGTCTTCAACATTCTCAGTCGCTCGTTCGGCACCCGCCGCGTGTAAGAGAAAAAGGTCGCTTATCATGTCTATCGAAATGGAAATGAACAAGGTTGAGGCCACCGCCGCAAAGCGGGACGGCGGCGATGTCGCGATCGGCGCAAACATCGACAAGATCTATTACGGTGATTTCCTTGCCGTGCGCGATTCCGCCGTCAACATCGAAAAGGGCAAGATCACCGGCTTCATCGGCCCCTCGGGCTGCGGCAAGTCCACCGTGCTGCGCTCGCTCAACCGCATGAACGACCTGATCCCGATCTTCCGCCTTGAAGGTCACGTCCATTTCCTCGGCCAGGACGTCTACGGCAAGAATGTCGATCCGGTGGTCGTGCGCCGACACATCGGCATGGTCTTCCAGCAGCCCAACCCGTTCTCCATGAGCATTTTCGAAAACGTCGCCTTCGGCCTGCGCCTGAACGGCTTCAAGGGCGACATCAACGGCCGCGTCGAGAAGGCGCTTCGCCGCGCCGCGCTCTGGAACGAGGTCAAGGACAAGTTGAAGCAGAACGGCCTTTCTCTCTCCGGCGGTCAGCAGCAGCGCCTGTGCATCGCCCGCGCCATCGCCACCGAACCGACGGTGCTTCTGATGGACGAGCCCTGCTCGGCGCTCGACCCGATCGCCACGCGCCAGATCGAGGAACTGATGCTCGAGCTGAAGAAGGACTATACCGTCGCGATCGTGACCCACAATATGCAGCAGGCGATACGCGTTGCCGACAAGACGGCCTTCTTCTCCGTGGACATGTCGCAGGGCGGCCGCACCGGTTTCCTCGTCGAGGTCGGCGACACCAAGCAGATTTTCGAGAACCCGCAACAGCAACTGACCAAAGAGTATCTTTCGGGCGAGTTCAGCTGAGGCTGTCGTTCCACTCGGACTGTTTTAGCGGGCGGCTTTCTTCGCAGAGCCGCCCTTTTGATTGTTCTGCGCGCAGGCAGTCACGCAAGCAGGTTCGGGCCTGCCATTGATCTGATCCTCCGCCCGCCCTACCATTGGCCACGTCATTCAATCGTTTCGCGGACCAGCGCGCGCGAAAAACCGGTCTTGAGGCACTGAGACGCAACATGTTCAAGCACAGTCTTGACCTTGCCAGGATAGAAGACAGGCTACGCCAGACCCAGCGTCAGTTCGATCGCATCAATGCGCTCCTGACCATGCATCGCGACGGCATGCCGGACAGCGTCGTCGAGCACATGCTGGAGGGTTACACCTATGTGAACGGCCTTCTGCAGGAAGGAACCGATATCCTTCAACTCGGCCAGTTCCATCACCTGCTCGAACTCAATCATCTGGTCCTGTGCGGCTCCTCGCGTGAAGCCCGGTCGGAATTCAGCAACCATATCCTGCGGACAGAAGAACATTTCTACGATCGCGAGGCGGGCGATATCGGCGGGCTAGTCGACTGGTACCAGCGCGCCAAGGGAAAACCGGTGCGCAAGCGCGCCGCCGGCGTCTATGTGCGCGTCCTCAGCCGCCCGCAACTCTTCATCGAGGGCAACCATCGCACGGGCGCGCTGATCATGAGCTATATCCTCTGCCGCGAGGGGCTTCCGCCCTTCGTGCTCGCCCCGGAAAATGCCGAGGCCTATTTCAACCCGTCGACGCTGGTGCGCGACGCGCACAAATATTCGATGGACGAACTGGTGAAGATCCCGAAGCTCAAGCGCTATTTCGCCAGGTTCCTCGAGGAGACAGAGGATGACAGCCTCGTGGTGAAGACGAAATCGCTTGAGACCACCTGAGCGGCCTCAGCTCACCTTCACCACGACGCGTCCGCGCACCTTGCCCGCCAGGATCTCTTCCGCCGCCTTGGGCAGATCGGCAAGGCCCACCTCGCCTTCCGTCGCGAGCGCGATCTGCTCCGGCGACAATTGCGTCTGTAGCAGTCGCCATGCGGCCTCGCGGCGCTTTCTCGGCGCCATCACGGAATCGACGCCGATCAACGCCACGGAGCGCAGGATATGCGGCATCACGGTTGCGGGAAGATCCGCCCCGCCGGCAAGACCGCAGGCCGTCACAGCGCCGCCATAAACCGTCTGCGCCAGAACATTGGCAAGGGTCGTGGAGCCGACGCTGTCGACCGCGCCGGTCCAGCGTTCCGCCTGCAGCGGCTTTCCTGCTTCGGAAAGTTCACGCCGATCGATGAAATCGCTGGCGCCGAGTTGGCGCAGGTAGGCATGCGTTTCCGGCCGGCCGGTGGAGGCGGTGACGCCGAAGCCGAGCGAAGCGAGAAGCGCCACCGCATAGGACCCGACGCCGCCGGCGGCCCCGGTGACCAGCACCTTTCCCTCTTCCGGGGAAACAACGCCCCAGGCAAGCAACTGGTTGACGCAAAGTGCAGCCGTATAGCCGGCCGTGCCGATCGCCATCGCCTGTTTCTGGGTCAGCCCTTCGGGCTGCGGCATCAGCCATTCAGGCTTCAGCCGCTGATAGGCGCTGTAGGCGCCCCATTCCGTCTCCGACATGCCGTTGCCGTTGGCGATCACCTTGTCCCCGGGCCTGAAGGCCTCGGAGGCCGATTCGACCACCGTTCCGGCAATATCGATGCCGGGCACCATCGGGAAGCGGCGCGCGATGCGCCCCTTGCCGGTGACCGACAGCCCGTCCTTGTAATTGAGGCTCGAATAGTCGACCCGCACAAGGACAGGCAAATCCGGCAGATCGGACAGACTGAGTTTTGTCAGGCTTGCCTTCGGATTGTCCTTGTCGCGGATCAGCAGAGCTTCAAAGGTATCAGTCATCATGCACTCCTTGTTTGGAGGGAGGATAACGTCGTTGCTGCGCGAATGACAATGCGCTCCGTCAATCCGAGATGGCGACCCGCGCGACGGCGATCTGGGCCGCAAGGGCAGCGTTGTTTTTCACCAGCGCGATATTGGCGGCGAGGCTGCGGCCTTCGGAGAGTTCGTTGATCCGGGCAAGCAGGAACGGCGTCAGTTCCTTGCGGGCAATCCCCTTCTCTGCGGCTTCGTTCAGCGCATCCTCGATCGTTCCGTCGATGAAATCGTGGCTGAGCGCATCCGCTTCGGGAACGGGATTGGCGACAAGGATGCCGGTTCCGGTTTCAAGCGCATCGTGCAGCGCCATGGCTTTCGCGATATCCTCGGCGCTGTCCATGCGATGGTCGGCCGGATAGCCGCTCGAACGCGTGAAAAATGCCGGGAAGTCATCGCTTTGATAGGCCATCACCGGCACGCGCTGGGTCTCCAGCACTTCCAGCGTCTTCGGAATATCGAGGATTGACTTCACGCCGGCGCAGACGACGGTGACGGCCGTGCGGCCGAGCTCGGTCAGGTCGGCGGAGATGTCGAAAGTCTGCTCGGCGCCGCGGTGAACGCCGCCGACGCCGCCGGTGGCGAAGATCGGGATGCCGGCAAGGGCGGCGATCTTCATCGTCGCCGAGACCGTCGTTCCCGCCGTCTGGCCCTTGACCATGGCGACGGCAAGGTCCCGCCCCGAGGCCTTGACGATCCCTTTCTCGACCTTCGCGAGCCGCTGGATCACGTCTTCCTCCAGGCCGGCATGGAGCTTGCCGTCGATCACAGCGATCGTCGCCGGAACCGCGCCGTTCGCGCGCACCACCGCCTCGACGGCAAGCGCCGTCTCAAGGTTCGCCGGATAGGGCATGCCATGGGTGATGATCGTGGATTCCAGCGCCACCACCGGTTTGCCGCCGGCAAGCGCGGTTTCGACTTCGCCGCTCTTGATGATTTCGATGTCAGACAAGGTGATCTCCTGATGTGGCGTCGAGCCGATAGAGATTGGCCTCGACAAAATGGTTGGACAGGTCCGGATGGACGCTCGATGCCGTCTCGGTGGTCAGCGAGGCGATCAGCGCGCCCTTGCGCACGGCTTCGGTGAGCGTGTCGTTCCGGGAAAAGAAATTGAGCGTGCCGGCAATCATGGCATCGCCTGCGCCGGTCATGTCGACGGGCTCCGCCCTGACCACGGGAATGTGATGTGTGCCGTCCTGCGCGCAGACCACGACGCCGAGCGTTCCGCACGAAAGGATGACTGCGGCGGCTCCGGCTTCATGAAGAAGCTCGGCTGCATCATGCATGCCGTTGATATCACGAGAAAATACCTTTCCGAGATAGGCTGCGGCCTCGTCCAGGTTCAGGAACAGAAGGTCCATCCCGTCAAGGCATTGCGGCAGACGTTTCACCTTCGGCGTCGAGACCGCATCGATTGCGAGCCGAAAGCGACCGTACGGACGTCTTGCGATGAGGGTGGCGAGCGTTTCGGCCGGCAGGTTGCAGTCGGCAAAGACCAGGCTGGCGGAGGCAATCGCGGACCAGACCTGCTCGATCACCGCCGGCGTCAATTGATCGAAAATCGCCATGTCGGCGATGCCATAGGCAAGTTCCCCCGTGGGCTCGAGGATCGCCGCATACTCGGCCGTACGCCGGTCGGCAAGCGCAACGGCATGGGCGACGTCAACGCCGCGCGCGCTCAGATGCGCGAGAAGCGAGCGCCCGTTCTCGTCGTTTCCGACGGCGGTCACAAAACCGGTGGTCGTGCCAAGCAAAGCGAGGTTTTCCGCAACGTTGCGCGCCACGCCGCCGTAGCTGCGCATGCCCTCCACCGGGTTGGAGGTGCCGGCGATCAGGGGCGTGCGGGCGAGATATTTGCGGTCGATCACCGCGCCGCCGATAACCAGAACGCGGCCCTCCGGCGGCAGGACATAGCCCCGGCCGAGAATATGACCGCGCTCCGTCAGCCGCATGATATGCGCCGCCACGGCCGATCGTGAAATGCCGAGCCGCTCGGCCATGGCCTGCTGGCCGGCAAAGGGGTCCTCGCGGATGAGGCGAAGAAGCGCGCTTTCGAGAGGACTGAGTTCCGGCATGAGAGTGCCCTGCTTGGATAATGACGCCCGTATATAACAAAAGTTACCATCAAAACAACTGTTATATGCCATTCTCCGTCGATCGGGTACTGTCCGGCGTCCGCCCGGACAACCCTCCGCTCCTGCCGTCCGTCATTTTGAGGCGTCCGGCAAATCGGCCGTTTTTTTTACCAAAGTTTAGCCTCCGAATGCCTTTTTTCCCCGGCATCGCAGTGCTATAGCCCTCGGGACTTCTTGCAACAAAAGGGCGTTTTCGACGGCGCCCGCTAGACGAGGATGGATAATGACGAAGATCAAGGTGGCAAATCCGGTTGTCGATCTCGACGGCGATGAAATGACCCGCATCATCTGGCAGTTCATCAAGGAAAAGCTGATTTTCCCGTATCTCGACCTGCCGATCGAATATTACGACCTCTCGGTCGAAAACCGCGACGCCACCGACGACCAGGTTACCGTGGACGCCGCCAACGCCATCAAGAAGCACGGCGTCGGCATCAAATGCGCGACCATCACGCCGGACGAAGCCCGCGTCGAGGAATTCGGCCTGAAGAAGATGTGGCGCTCGCCGAACGGCACGATCCGCAACATCTTGGGCGGCGTGATCTTCCGTGAGCCGATCATCATGCAGAACGTTCCGCGCCTGGTTCCCGGCTGGACCCAGCCGATCATCGTCGGCCGTCACGCCTTCGGCGACCAGTACCGCGCCACCGACTTCAGGTTCCCCGGCAAGGGCAAGCTTTCGATCAAGTTCGTCGGCGAGGACGGCCAGGAGATCGAACACGAAGTCTTCGACGCCCCCTCCTCCGGCGTTGCCATGGCGATGTATAATCTCGACGACTCGATCCGCGACTTTGCCCGCGCCTCGCTGAACTACGCGCTGATGCGCGGCGTTCCCTGCTACCTGTCCACCAAGAACACGATCCTGAAAGCCTATGACGGCCGCTTCAAGGACCTGTTCCAGGAGATCTACGAAGCCGAGTTCAAGGATCAGTTCGAGGCCAAGAAGATCTGGTACGAACACCGCCTGATCGATGACATGGTCGCGGCCGCTTTGAAGTGGTCCGGCGGTTACGTCTGGGCCTGCAAGAACTATGACGGCGACGTCCAGTCCGACATCGTCGCCCAGGGCTTCGGCTCGCTCGGCCTGATGACCTCGGTTCTGATGACGCCGGACGGCAAGACGGTCGAAGCCGAAGCCGCCCACGGCACGGTGACCCGTCACTACCGCCAGCATCAGAAGGGTCAGGAAACCTCGACCAATTCGATCGCCTCGATCTTCGCCTGGACGCGCGGCCTTGCCCATCGCGGCAAGCTCGACGGCAACGAAGAGCTGACCAACTTCGCCCACACGCTGGAAAAGGTCTGCATCGACACGGTCGAAAGCGGCCACATGACCAAGGATCTGGCGCTGCTCATCGGCCCCGACCAGCCATGGCTCTCGACCACCGCCTTCCTCGACAAGATCGACGAGAACCTCAAAAAGGCCATGGCCGCCTGAGGCGATTGCCTATAGATTCCATGAAACCCGGCCTTCGCGCCGGGTTTTTTGTTTGCGACGACCCGTCTGTCTTCGCGCTTCCGCCGCTCTGACGCTTCCTGGTCTTTTGATGAACCAAAGTCGAGCGCGCCGGCGCGCGGAAATACCTTCACACGCTTTCGGTTTTGGATAACAATACCGGATGTGAGCCGCTGAGGAGATCCGTTCGGGCATCGGGAAGGTGCCGCGCGGAAGCGGGAGGAGATAGCGATGGCTTATGGTTCAAGGCCGGCGGCAAGCCGCGCCCATGCCGATATCGTGACCGCGACGGCGCTTTCCGCAAACGGTCCGGCGCGCTCGTCCGTCGCCGCGTCCTGGTGGCGCTCGCTGGTTCAGCACGGCCTCGACCCGGCAGGCGCCAGGACGCGCCGGGCCGAAACGCTCAGCGGACCGGAACTGAAGCAGCGGATGGAAAATTCCGATCTTCTGATGCATGTGGCGCGCGCCAAGCTCGATCATCTCTACAAATGCGTCTCGCTCTCCGCCTGCGGCGTGTTCCTCAGCGATGCCGATGGCGTGGTTCTCGATGCGCGCTGGCGCAGCGGCGACCAGTCGAGTTTCGAGAGCTGGGGTCTCAAGCCTGGCCGAAGCTGGTCGGAGGCGGCCGTCGGCACGAATGGCATCGGCACCTGCCTTGCGGAGGAACGGCCGCTCATCATTCATCGCGACGAGCACTTTCTCGACCGCAACATCTCCATGAGCTGCATCGACGCCCCGATCTACGGCGCGGATGGCCAATTGATCGGCGCGCTCGACATTTCGTCCGCCCGCAGCGACCAGACAGCGGCCGCCAACCAGATGATCGCGGCGCTCGTGCGCGAGACCGCGCGCAAGATCGAGGCGGATTGCTTCCGACACGGGCACAGCGGGGAGCGGGTGATCCTCGTCGATGACAGCGAGGAAGGCGGGACCGCCGGCGGGGCCGCGATTGCGCTCCTGGCTGTTGACGAAAACGATCTCGTGATCGGCGCCACGCGCGCAGCGCGGCTGGCGCTGGGCCTTGCCCCTTCCGGTGCGTTCGCGCCCGTCCCCGCCGACGACCTGCTGGCGGTCGGCGCTTCGCAAACCGGACTTGCCTCTGCCGAGCGCACCGCCATCCTCAAGGCGCTCGCCCGCCAGCATGGCAATGCGAGCCGCGCCGCCGAGGAACTGGGGATCGGCCGCGCCACGCTCTACCGCCGCATGAAGCGGCTCGGCCTCTCCTCCCGTTGCTGAACGGCGGAACCGCGCCGCGGCGCAATGATCCGCCGCAAACGCCGCGCGCCCTCGCCGTTTTGGCTCCCGGACTGTCTCATTAGCGAGACAGTCTTCGGCTCCCGCCGGTTTGACAATGATGACAAATATCAATCATGCGCCGACATTGAAGTCCTCGACAGTGTTCAGGATGATTTCTGGGAGGAAACGCAATGAACGAGATGACCAAACCCGAAGGGCTTTTGAAATCCCCTTTCAAGGACCGCTATGACAACTTCATCGGCGGTAAGTTCGTCGCGCCGAAGAACGGCCGCTATTTCACCAATACCACGCCGATCACCGGGGCCGCGATCAACGAGATCGCCCGTTCCGACGCCGCCGATATCGAGCTCGCGCTGGATGCGGCCCATGCCGCCAAGGCGAAATGGGGTTCGACTTCGCCGGCCGAGCGCGCCCGCGCGTTGCTGAAGATCGCGGATGTGATCGAGGCCAACCTTGCCCTGATCGCCACCTGCGAGACCTGGGACAATGGCAAGCCGATCCGCGAAACGATGAATGCCGACATTCCGCTCGCCGCCGACCACTTCCGCTACTTCGCCTCGGCGCTCCGCGCGCAGGAAGGTTCGATGAGCGAGATTGACGACGACACGATTGCATACCACTTCCATGAACCACTCGGCGTGGTGGGCCAGATCATTCCCTGGAACTTCCCGATCCTGATGGCCGCCTGGAAACTTGCGCCGGCGATTGCCGCCGGCAATTGCGTGGTGCTGAAGCCGGCCGAACAGACGCCGGCCTCGATCCTGGTGCTGGCCGAACTGATCGCCGACATCCTGCCGCCCGGCGTGCTCAACATCGTCAACGGCTTCGGCCTTGAAGCCGGCAA
>NZ_CFHTCS010000127.1:0-11277 GCF_984369615.1 Martelella sp.
GTCCGGCGGGGCGCTGACATTCACCAGTAACTCAGGCCCCAGTTACACGATGAGCGGCTCGAGCAGTGACGGGGCGGCGGTCCTCTATGCTTTCACTGCAGGCGGAGCCGGCGGCAACCAGAACAGCGGGCTGACCGGCGATCAGTATGGCGGCGTCGGCGGGGCCGGCGGCGCGATCACAATCAGCGGCGACAGCAGTGGTTCGGCCAGGATCGGCACGTCGTCGTCGCGTTTCTCCGGCATTGCCCAGGGCGGTGGTTTCATTGTCGAATCTGTCGCCGGTGGCGGCGGTTACAGCAACGGCAATGCGGGCAGCGGCGGCACGATTTCCATCACCGGAACCCCGGCGGTCTCGATCTACTGGAACGCCACTTCCTCCGGCGGCGCCGGTCTGTTCGGGCTCGCCGGCATGAGCGTCGGCGGCGGCGGCTACAGCAATACCAAGAACGACGCCTCCGATCCGGGCGGCGAAGGCGGGGCCGGCGGCAATGTCACGGTTCAAAGCGACACCAGCATCGTCGTCGATGTCGCGGGCTCGACGCCCTATATCAGCGCCGCGATGGCAGCACGCAGCATCGGCGGCAAGGGCGGCACGGGTCCGACCAAGGACGAGCCGGGCGGCAATGGCGGCACGGGTGGCGCGATCACGCTCGGCAATACCGGCGGCGCGATGTCGATCACGACGGCCGGCGATTATGTCTACGGCGTGATCGGCCAGAGCGTTGGCGGACAGGGCGGCGATGGCGGCGACGGAACGGCGCTTGCCGGCCAGGGCGGTGGCGGCGGCTTCGGCGGCAATGCCGGCGGCATCAGCGTCAGCTTTACCAATGCCGGAACGCTGACCACGGCCGGCGATTATGCGGCCGGCATCCTGGCCCATTCGATCGGCGGCGGCGGCGGCACGGGCGGCGAGTTCGTCAGCGTGCTCGGCGGTCAGGCGGGCAATGGCGGCAATGGCGGCAATGCGGGTAATGTCGGCGTCTACAGCGATATCGCCATTACCACGGGCGGTGACAATGCCTTCGGCGTGGTCGCGCAGTCGATTGTCGGCAGCGGCGGTACGGGCGGCATCGACGTCTCGTCGCTGGTCGGCCTCGGCGGCGACGGCGCGGGCGGCGGGACGCCGGGCATGGTTACGGTCAACTATGCCGCCGACATCACGACGGCGGGCTACAATGCACTGGGCATCATCGCCCAGTCCATCGGCGGCGGCGGCGGGGCTGCGGGTTCGGCGACCGGACTTGTCAGCGTCGGGGGCAATGCGGCCGGCACCACCACGGCGAACGGCGGAACCGTGGGGATATCCAATACTGCCAGGATTTCGACCGGCGGCGGCTCCTCCATCGGCATTCTGGCGCAGTCGATCGGCGGCGGTGGCGGATCCGGCGGCGATTCGCAGGGTATGGCCGGCGTCGGCGGCCAGGGCAGCGCCGGTGGCAGTGGCGGAACGGTCGCCGTCTCCAATCTCGGCGGTATCCGAACGGCCGGCGAGTTTTCGCCCGGTGCGGTGATCCAGTCGATCGGCGGCGGTGGCGGCAATGGCGGCGGCGTGATGACGCTGTCGGCGATCGCGTCGATCGGGCTTGGCGGCTCGGCCGCACAGGGTGGCCATGGCGGCACCATCTGCATCGACAACACGGCGGTGTGCGGGACCGCAAATTCGGACGGCTCGATCACGGCCTATGATACATCGCTTGATGCCGCGACCAGTTCCGGCGATGCCGCGATCAGCACCATCGCCGACTTCTCTCCGGGCCTGATTGCCCAGTCGATCGGCGGCGGCGGCGGCAATGGCGGCAGCGTCAAGAACTACAGCGCCCTTTCATTCATCGCGCTTCAGACCGGCGGCAACGCCGGTTCAGGCGGCGCAGGCGGCTCGGTGAAGATCAGGCAGGACAACCTGCAGATCGCGACGGCGGGCGCGCAGGCCCCCGGCATCATCGCCCAATCGATCGGCGGCGGCGGTGGAACCGGCGGCAGCGCCAATTATTTCGACGCCACGGTCGGCTTTAACGCCGCGTTCATCCTCGGCGGCAGCGGCGGGACCGGCGGCACGGCCAACAGCGTCAATGTCGCCCTCGAGGGCTCCACCATCTCCACGGGCACTGTCGTGCGCAGCGACAGCGTCAATCTGCCCGGCGATTCCGCCGGCATCGTCGCCCAGTCGATCGGCGGCGGCGGCGGCAGCGGCGGCGCCACTTCGGCCAAGGACTTTCTCGTTGCCGCGCCGACGGGTACCGGGGTTCCGGTGGCGTTCAACTATCAGGCCGCGGTCGGCGGTAATGGCGGTAATGCGGGCAATGGCGGCGCAGTCAGCGTCTCGCTCGATTCAGCCTCGCGGCTGACTACGCTCGGCGATGCCTCCAATGGCATCATCGCCCAGTCGATCGGCGGCGGTGGCGGCAATGGCGGCGATTCCTCGGTTCTTTCGACGACGCTTGGCGACAAGGACACGGTCGAGCTGACGGCAAGCGTCTCCTTTGGCGGCGGCGCGGGCAATATCCTGGGCGATACCGACAACGGCGGCACCAACAACAATTACGATTTCTCGACCTCGGGCGGCGGCGCGGGCAACACTGTCTCCGTGACGCTTGGTGAATGGAGCGGCGCCACCAATGCCAATGTGACCGATCCCATCAGGGGCGAAACGCCGGCGGCCACGCTTCTGACCTACAGCGATAGTTCCTACGGCGTTCTCGCGCAGTCGATCGGCGGCGGTGGCGGCAATGGCGGCATCGGCAACAGCAACGCCTATTCGCAGGGCGGAACCGTGTCGATAAAGGCCGATATCGGGCTGGGCGGCAAGGGCGGTACAGGCGGCGACGGCGGCAATGTGACCGTTGATCATTACGGCAACTACAACATTCAGACTCAGGGTTCGGGCTCTCGCGGGATCGTGGCGCAGTCGATCGGCGGCGGCGGCGGAACCTCGCAGGGCGGCACGATGTATCTCGCCGGCAGCGCCGGCGGCTATGATGCAAGGCTGAATGTCGGGTTGGGGCTTACGGGCGGCTCGGGCGGCAAGGGCCAGTCGGTCACGGGCTCGGTCTATGGCGGCGTCCAGACCTTCGGCGGCGATGCCGACGCGATCGTGATGCAGTCGATCGGCGGCGGTGGCGGCATTGGCGGCTCGCTCGGCAGCGATGCCTCGTCGCACAAGATTCTCGATGCGATCGGCAATATCGAAGACCAGATAGGGCGGCTGACGGATGCGGGCAATACCTATGAACTCACCGTCGATGTCGGCGGCAAGGGCGGTACCGGGGGCACGGGCGGCGCTGTCTATCTCGATTTCGGCGGCCAGGTGACCACGATGGGCGACTGGGCCGATGGGGCGGTGCTGCAGTCGATCGGCGGCGGCGGCGGACAGGGTGGTTCTTCCGTCGCATCCGGCAGCGAGATCACCGCCAATATCGAGGTTGCGGTCGGCGGCAAGGGCGGCAGCGGCAGCGACGGCGGTGCTGTTTCTTTCGATTTCGAGGGTTATGGTACCGACTATATCCACACATATGGTTATGGCGCCTATGGCATCCTTGCCCAGTCGATTGGCGGCGGCGGCGGACAGGGCGCTGACGGGTCGGACCAGCAGACCGGTACGCTTGCAATCGGCGGCGATGCCGGCGGTACGGGCGGCGTCGGCGGAAACGGCGGCCCGGTTTCGACAGCCAGTTCAAGCACGCCGCATATCGTGACCCATGGCTCTGACGCGATCGGCATCGCCGCGCAGTCGATCGGCGGCGGCGGCGGCCAGGGCGGCGTCGGCAACAGCGCCGAGGCCACCCGCATCCGCAGCGCCGAACTGAGCATGTCGATCGGCGGCAAGGGCGGCATGGCCGGCAATGGCAGCACGGTTGATTTCAGTTTTGGGACCGGGACTGACATCGTCACCTATGGCGACCGTGCTTTCGGACTTCTCATGCAGTCGATTGGCGGCGGCGGCGGTATCGGGGTCACCGGTGAGGTTGCCGGTGGTCTCGACCTTGCCATTGGCGGCCAGGGCGGAGCTGGCGGTTACGGAAATACCGTGACGCTCGACTTCACCTCAACCTCTGACGCGGGCATCAGGACCAGCGGCGCAGGCGCGCATGCGCTCGTCGCCCAATCGATTGGCGGCGGTGGCGGCATTGGTGGCGATGCGACCGGCGGGCTTCTCAGCCTGCTGCCGGTCAACACGTCTGCCTCCGGCGGCGCAACCGGCAATGGCGGCGCCGTCAACCTGACGCTCAACGGCGCGCTGGCGACAACCGGCGCCGATGCCTTCGGCATTCTCGCCCAGTCGATCGGCGGCGGCGGCGGCTTTGGCGGCGCAGGCGCCGGGTCCGGCTTCGCCGGCCTCTCGCCGACGGCCACCTCCGGCACCAGCAGCACGATCACGATCAACGCGTCGGGCATCATCTCGGCGACCGGAGCACGCGGCGTCGGCATCTTTGCGCAGAGCGAGGGTGTTTCCGGCAACGGCCAGATTGCCATTAACCTCAGCGGCAGCGGCAAGGTTTCCGGCGGCCAGAGCGATGATTCCGCGGCGATCTGGGTCGTCGGCGGTACCGCCAACACGCTCACGCTCACCGACAGCGCCAGCATCCAGTCCGGCGCCTCGGCGACCGGCAATGATTACACCGACAGCTATGCCGTTCTGTATTCCGCCAATGGTACCACCAGCGGGTCGCTTACGCTCGACAATCAGGGCTCCGGCAGCATCAGCGGCAGCGTTCAGAATACCAGCCAGGCCAGTGATGCCGATGCCATGGCGATCTCGGTCAACAACGGCGTTCGCGGCACGCTGACGGATGGCTATATCTATGCTGCCGACATCGTCAACCACGGCACGTTCGAGATCGGCCGCTTCCGGCGGCCCGGAACCACGGTGGTCTCCGGCGATTTGGAGCAGAGCGCCACAGGCTGGCTGATCCCGGATATCGACCTCAACAACTCCAATGCCGACCTGTTGTCGCTGGAAGGCGATGCGCAATTCGACGGCACGCTCGGTCTCAACGCGATCAGCCTGCTGCCGAACCGCTCTGCCCGCTTCCTGACGGTGGCAGGCGACATGACCGGTGGACTGACGCCGCGGGACTCGACGTTGTTTGACTACAAGATCGATACAGTGGGCAAAGAGATGTTCTTCAGCGTCGCCGGCGCCGACTTCACGCCGGCCTCGGTGACCAATCTCAACAACGACCAGCACCAGCTCGCCGATACGCTGCAGACGATCTGGGATGCCGGCGGCAACAACGCCTTCGGCAGCCTGTTCGGCGCTTTCGCCAGCCAGACGGACGGAGCGCCGGGCAAATATCCCGGAACGCTCGACGAGTTGCGCCCGCGCGCGGCCTTTGCGACCGCCGTGGAGCAGAACTTCGAAATGCTCGAATTCGGCGCGAGCCTGATGAGCTGCCCGGAATTCGAGGGCGCCACCGTGAAGGTCACCGAGGGAAGCTGCGCCTGGGCGTCGGTTTCCGGCAGCAACGACCGGCGCGCGGCCGTCGCCAATGCCGCAAGCTATGATCTCGACACGCTGACCTTCCAGTTCGGCGGACAGAAGGAATTCACGCCCGGCTGGTTCCTCGGCGGCTCGCTCGCCTACCAGCAGAGCTGGCTGTCGCAGGACAGCGGTTCCGTCAGCGGCGACGGCGATGCCGGCTATGCCGGCGTCAGCCTGAAGCACGAGATCGACGGCTGGACCTTTGCCGGCGCGCTTGCCGGCAGCTATGGCAGCTACGATATCGACCGTGTGATCAACATTCCCTATGTCGCCGAGGTGGTTTCCAGTTCACCCAACGTCGCGGCGGGATCATTCACCGGCAGGATCGCGAAGATGATCGATCTCGAAAGCGTCTATCTGAAACCCTATGTCGATCTCGACGCGATCTATACGTGGCAGGACAGCTACACCGAAAGCGGCGCCTACGGTCTGAAAGTCGACAGTCACGGCCAATGGAGCCTTGCCGCATCGCCGAACATCGAGATCGGCAGTCGCCACAATTTCGACAGCGGCGAGACGCTCAGGCTTTACGGCCGGCTCGGTATGACGGTGATGTCGAGCGATGACTGGAAAACAACCGCGCGGTTTACCGGCTCGCCGGTCGCAGACAGCGCGTTCAACACCTCGCTCGATTACGGCAGCACCTTCGCCACGGTCGCCGCGGGCTTCCAGCTCACGACCCTGAAAAATGTCGACCTGCGCCTCGAATATGAAGGACACTTCTCCGACAAGATCACCTCGAGCGCCGGCAAGGTCCGCCTTAGCGTACCGTTCTGATGTCATCACGCACCTCCGGTGGATTTTCGGTTCTCGTTCTAGGTCCAGCGGACATGCTCGTGTGCCAAGTCGATACGCTCCGCTTGCGCTCGATTTGATGGAGGATTTGCGGCGGTCATCCGAGCAGGCGTGCGTGCTGCGCGAACCGCAAGCGTGCCAATAAATGCCGGAGGTTTCGCGCCTCCGTCAGTTATTTGGAATAGTTGCCTTTTCACCTTTGCGACAACCGGCGTCCAAGCGCCTTTTCGGTAAACGCAGCTTCGTGCGAAGGCCCTGCTTTCCTCAGCAATATGAACCGCTTATCATCACCCAGTCGCCTCCCACGCGGAGGCGTGGATTGGGCTTCGAGAAGAAGGATGATACGCGGGAGATGCTCTTGGCCCTCAAGGCACGGCTGGGCGAATTTGGTCTGGCGTTCCATGAAGAGAAGACGCGACTCGTCGAACTTGGCCGGTTCGCGGCTTTATCTCGACAACGACGTGGTGAGCGAAAACCGGAGACCTTCGCGTCCCTGGGCTTCATTCACCATCGTGGATTGACCCGTGATGGTCGGTTTATGTCGCGAGGCTGTGGGCATTGACTTGACTGAGATGCAATTGCTGTTGCGGACTTGGCTCTGGCGACAACCCCTGCCTAGCTCATTTTTTCTATTGACCTAGAGTGCGCTCCAAGCGGTAGATGTTTCTGCGTCGTGACGAAAGAAGGGCACCCATGAAGATTGGCGAACTGGCTAGGCGTTCGGGTTTGTCGGCCCACACCATCCGTTACTATGAGCGGATCGGGCTGCTTCCTTATGCCGGTAGGGACCAATCGGGCCAACGTGATTACGACGCATCGATCCTGATCTGGATAGAGTTTCTCAACCGCCTCAAAACGACAGGGATGCCTATTCGGGAAATGCTGCATTATGCGGCTTTGCGGGAGCGCGGCGTTAGTACGGAGGCGGAGCGAAGCGCATTGCTAGAACAGCACCGCGAGCGTGTCCGTGCCCAAGTGGCCGAACTTCAAGCCTGCCTTGTCGTCCTCGACACCAAAATTGCCGGATATGCCGGCAAGGAACAGAGGATGAAAAACTATGACGCATCAATCCCCCAACGTTGGCGAAAGCCGGCTGGAACGCGGTAAACGCGCGCTTGCTGAAATCGATGGTGATGCCGGCAAGAATGTTGTTTCCGCCCTGGCGGACATTGCCCCTGATTTCGCAAGATACCTGTTCGAATTTCCGTTTGGCGACATCTACAGCCGCCCCGGTCTGGATCTGCGCGCACGGGAAATCGCCACCATCGCTGCGCTCACCGCGATGGGAACTGCGGCCCCACAGCTGAAAGTCCATATTGAGGCAGGGCTGAATGTCGGGGTGACGAGGGAAGAAATCACCGAGATCATCATGCAGATGGCGGTCTATGCCGGCTTTCCTGCGGCGCTCAACGGTCTCTTCGCGGCCAAGGATGTCTTCGCCGCTCGGCCCCCCACCCAGAAGGAGGACACGGCATGACGAATATGTTCCGCATTTTTTGATGGCCGCCAGCGCGCTCGCCCTGGCGGTGGTCCCAACCTTCCCGATCCTGGGGCCGACTTGCGCATATGCGATGCTGCCGCCATAGTTCAGCGCTGTTTCGTCATCCGGCTTCCCATTGCGCCTCAAGCCAGGGCAGATGCGGTTCGAGCGAGCTCTGGGAATTCTCTATCCAGTTGATTAGTCCTGTGTACGCTCTATGTTCAGCCTCGGGTGCAAAGTTAACTTTACAGTGCCCTTTGACGTTTTGACGCCGGTGACCCAAACCGCCGGTGGCTGCGCGCGGTTCTTGTCTTCAGGCGCTTTCCAGCCCCGCTTTTTCTAGCGCCAGCCGCGCCTTCCGGTGTTCGGCCTGCACGTCCGGATCGGGGTCGAGGCCGGCGGCGAGGAGGCGCTGGGTGTAAAGCTCCTGCGGGTTTTCGAAAATCTGGCGGACGGTGCCCTGTTCGACGATCTCGCCGCGCTGCATCACCAGCACCCGGTCGGCGAAATCGCGCACCACGGGCAGGTCGTGGGCGATGAAGATGAAGGCGATGCCGAGCCGGTCGCGCAGTTCGCTGAGAAGGGCGATCACCTGTGCCTGTATCGAGACATCGAGCGCCGAGACCGCCTCGTCGCAGATGATCACCTCCGGCTCGAGCGCAAGGGCGCGGGCGATCGCGATGCGCTGGCGCTGGCCGCCGGAAAACTGATGCGGGTGACGCGCGGCATGCTCGGGTTTCAGCCCGACCTGCTGCAGCAGCTCATCCACCCGGTCGCGCCATTGCGCCTTCGGCAGGATCTCGGGGTGGATCACCCAGGCCTCGGAGATGATCTGGTAGATCGACATATGCGGGTTGAGCGACTGCGTCGGGTCCTGAAAGACCATCTGCAGGTGACGGCGGACAGCGCGCATCTGCCGGTGCGTTTTCGTCAGCAGATCCTCGCCCTTCCAGAGCACCTTGCCGCCGGATGCCTCCTCAAGCCTGAGGATCAGCTTGGCGACTGTCGATTTCCCCGATCCGCTTTCGCCGACGACGGCGAGCGTTTCGCCGGCATGAAGCTCGAAATCGGCGTTCTTCAGCGCGGTGAACGCGCCGTAGGACTTGGTGAGGCCGGAGACCTGCAGGATCGGCTGGCGCGCGCTTTCGCCCGTTCGCATCTCGCCCTTGCCGGGGGCCGCGGCCAGAAGCTTTCGCGTGTAGGGATGCTTTGCGTTGTGATAGAGGTCGCGCGGCGTGCCGGTCTCGACGATCCTTCCGCCTTCCATCACCACGGCCCGGTTCGCCGCCTCGGCGACGACGCCGAGGTCGTGCGTGATCAGCAAGAGGCCCATGCCGGTTTCCGCCTGCAGCTCCTCAAGGAGCGACAGCACCTCCGCCTGCACGGTGACGTCGAGCGCGGTGGTCGGCTCGTCGGCGATCAGAATGTCGGGTTTGAGCGCCAGCGCCATGGCGATCATCAGCCGCTGGCGCTGTCCGCCGGAAAACTGGTGCGGGTATTTCTTCAGCGCGGCCTTGGCGTCAGGAATGCCGACGCGCTGCATCAGCTTCAGGGCGCGTTCAAAGGCTTCCGGCTTGCCCGTGCCGTGGCACATCGCCGCCTCGGCAATCTGCCAGCCGACCGGATAGACCGGGTTCAGGTGGCTGAGCGGGTCCTGGAAGATCATCGCGATCCGCTTGCCGTTGATCTGGCGGCGTTCCTCGCTGGAAAGCGTCAACAGGTCGCGGCCCTCGAACAGCACTTCACCGCTCACGATTTCGCCGGGCGGGCAGTCGATCAGGTTCATGATCGCCGACGCCGAGACCGATTTGCCCGAGCCGCTTTCGCCCAGGATCGCCAGCGTCTCGCCGCGGTCCAGATGCCATGACACGTCATTGACCGCATCGACCGTACCGCGCGCGGTGTGGAAACGGACCGAGAGGTTGCGCACTTCAAGGAGGTGGGAACTAGCCATTGGACTTTCCTCCGATTTCCAGCCGCCAGCGCTGGGTCGGGTTCAGCGCGATCCGCATCCAGCTTGAAAGCAGATTGAGCGACATGGTGGTCATGATGATCGCAAGCCCCGGCCAGAAGGCGAGCCACCACGCGCTGGTCAGATATTGCCGCCCCTGGCTCACCATCAGGCCCCAGGTGATTTCCGGCGGCTGGATGCCGATGCCGAGGAAGGAGAGGGCGGATTCGGCCAGCATCACGAAGGCGAAGTCGAGCGTGGCGATGGTCAGCAGCGTCGGCAGCACCACCGGCAGAATGTGAAACAGCACGATGCGGAGATTGGACGCGCCCATGACCTGCGCCGCCTGAACGAACATGCGCTTGCGCACTTCTAGAACCTCCGCGCGCGTGGTGCGCAGATAGATCGGGATGCGGGTAATGGCGAGCACCAGCACCAGATTGGCGATCGACGGCTCCAGCACGTAGAGCACGGTGACGGCCAGAAGCAGCGAAGGAAACGACATGATCACATCGGCAAGCCGCATGATGATTTCGCTGTGCCATCTGTCGCGGTAGCCGGCGATGAGGCCGAGCGTGGATCCGATCAGCAGCGAGGCGGCAACCGCGCCGGCGGACACCACCATTGTGTTGCGCGCGGCGACGATGATGCGGGCGAGAAGCGGCCGGCCAAGCGCATCGCCGCCGAGCAGATAGAGAAAACCGCGATCAAGGGAAAACGGCGGCGCATTACGGGCGCGCAGGTTCTGCTTTGCGGCAACGCCATCCAGCAGCATCGGGCCAAAGATCGCGAAAGCCACGATGACGATCAGGAACAGTACCGCCGCGAAGGCGAGCTTGTCGGCCCACAGCATTTTGAGGAAACGGCGGAAGGCGCCGGGTTCCTGCCGGACCATGGTCTCGCCGCCGGTTTCTGTGATGGGTGCACTCATCGGCGTTCCTCAGGTTCGAATGCGCGGATCGAGCACCGCATAGGCGAGGTCGATCAGGAGGTTCATGATGAAGATCGCGATCGCGGTCACCATGATGGCGGCGAGAATGACGTTGAAATCACGCTGCATGATGGAATCGATCATCAGCTTGCCGACGCCGGGAAGCCGAAAATCGTTTCCACGACCACCGCGCCGTTCAGAAGGGCCGCCGCCTGATCGCCGATCACGGTGATCACGGGCAGCATGGCATTGCGCAGCGCGTGGACGAAGATGATCGGCCGGTTCTTCACGCCCTTGGCCCGCGCCGTCTTCACATAGGCCGAGCCGAGCGCGTTGATCATCGATCCGCGCACGATCTGCAGGATCAGCCCGAAAGGCCGGATGAACAGCACGGCGACCGGCAAGACCCAGTGCCAGGGCGTGCCGGTTCCTGAGGTCGGAAGCCAGCCGAGCGTGACGGAAAAGACCACGATGCCGACGATCGCCACCCAGAAATCCGGCGCCGAGGCGCCGATCAGCGACAGGACCGAGGCGGCCCGGTCGAACCAGGTGCCGACATTGAAGGCCGCGATGGCGCCGACCGTGATGGCGGCGGCGGTCACCAGAACCATGGTGATGAAGGCAAGCTGCAGCGTCCAGGC
>NZ_CFHTCS010000128.1:0-11097 GCF_984369615.1 Martelella sp.
CTACGCATCGTGCTTTCCGAAAATCGATTCCGATTTTCGGGCCGATGCGCTAGCGTTTCCAGGAAAAGTGGAGACCGGTTTTCCGTCCGGACGCGCGTAAAGACAAAAGGTTAGAGCGCCCCTTGCGTGCCCGAAGGGAGGTGTCGCCGGGCGGATCTCCAAACGATCAGGAAAGCTGACAATGATCGCGGTCGATTTCTGCCGGAGGGCGCGGCGTCCAATCTGCCGCTGTCCTGAAAGCTTGTCTCAGGTTTGAATATTCCGCACTCGGGCGCGGCGTGGCCGTGCGCTTTCATGCCGCCGTCAAGAAAGCCCTGTAGGGTCGATCTCGTAATGGTATTAAATTACGAGGGATCTTTCATGACCAATATACCGCCAATCAAGATGCCCGCCGATGCGTGGGACGAACTCAATTTTCCCCGGCCCGAAGAAAGCGATTTCGACCGCGTGGTCGAACGCGCGATCTCGCGCCGCGGCTTTCTGGGCGGCGTCGTCGCCTTCGGCTCGGGCGCCGTTGCCATGAGCGCCGGCCTGCTGCCGGGCGGCACGGCTGAAGCGGCAGCGCCGCAGTCGCGTTTTCCGTTCACGCCGATCGCCGCCCAGACCGATTACGCCTTCCACGTGCCGGAGAACTACAATGCCAGGGTCCTGGTGAGCTGGGGCGATCCGCTTTATGACGGCGTGGCCGAATTCAACCACGAGACCGGCGGCTCGGTCGAGGAATCCGACAAGGTCTTCGGTGAAAACACCGATGGCATGGAAACCTTCGAGATCGGGGGTCACCAGATTCTCGCGGTCAACAACGAATATGTGAACAGCGACATCAACCTGCCGCATACCGAAGACGGCGTGCCGCAGAGCGCGGCCGATGTGCTGAAGCTGCAGAACCTGCAGGGCGTGACCGTGGTCGAGATCAAGGAAGGCGCTGACGGCTGGTCCGTGGTGCGTTCCAGCCCGTTCAACCGCCGCCTGCACCACAATGCGCCGATGGCGATTTCGGGTCCGGCCGCCGGCCACCCCCTGCTGCAGACCGAAGCGGACCCGGATGGTCGCGCCGTGCTCGGCACGATGGGCAATTGCGGCGCCGGCAAGACGCCGTGGGGCACCTATCTGACCTGCGAGGAAAACTTCAACGGCTATTTCGGCGCCACTGAAGAGACGAGCTACAGCGACGAGGTCGCTGCCGGCTACAAGCGCTATGGCATGGCCGCCGAAAGCCAGTATGGCTACGAAAAGTTCGATCCGCGCTTCGACACCTCGAAGAACCCCAACGAGCCGCACCGCTTCGGCTGGGTGGTCGAGATCGACCCGACCGATCCTGACAGCACGCCGGTCAAGCGCACCGGGCTCGGCCGCTTCAAGCATGAAAACGCCGAGGTGACCCTCGCCCCGGATGGCCGCGTCGTGGTCTATCTCGGCGATGACGAGCGCGGCGAATTCCTGTACCGCTTCGTCTCGACCAATCCCTATGTCGCCGGCGGCGATACCGACGGTCTGCTCGATGACGGCACGCTCTATGTCGCCAAATTCAACGACGACCAGACCGGCGAATGGCTGGCGCTGACGCCGGAAACCACCGGCATGGACGAAGCCGACATCCTGATCTTCGCCCGCATGGCCGGGTCAAAGGTCGGCGCCACGACGATGGACCGTCCCGAATGGGTCGCCGTCAATCCTTATGCTGTGGAAGCCTATTGCTGTCTCACCAACAACAAGAACCGCGGCGTCAAGGCCAATGCCGGCGGCGACGCGACGCCTGTCGGCGGGCCCAACCCGCGCGAGGCCAATGAATACGGCCAGATCGTGCGCTGGCATCCCGACGGCGACGACCACGCTTCCGACACGTTCCGCTGGGACCTGTTCGTCATGGCCGGCAATCCGGAGGTCCATTCGGACGCCTATGCCGGTTCGTCCAACATCAACAGCGGCAATCTGTTCAACTCGCCCGACGGCATGGCCTTCGACACGAGCGGCCTCGTCTGGATCCAGACCGACGGCGAGGACAGCAATGAGGGCGATTTCGCCGGCATGGGCAACAACCAGCAGCTCGCAGGCGATCCGGCAACGGGCGAGATCGTCCGCTTCCTGACAGGCCCGCGCGGCGGCGAAATCACCGGCCTTTGCTGGTCGGCCGACCGGCGCACCATGTTCGTCGGCGTCCAGCATCCGGGCGGCTCCTGGCCGGCGGAAGAGGGCCTGCCGCGCTCGTCGATCATGGCGATCAAGCGCGACGACAACGGCCTGGTTGGCTGACGATGCGGCGGTCGTAACCATGAAAAGGCATGGCGCGCGAAGCGCCATGCCGGTTCTCTCGCCGACTTGGTCCTTCCCCTTCCTCGATGCGGTATCGATGGCAGACCCGCTTCCGCCGGCGTTGACCGGACATCGCGTCGGTCTTCCGCGGAAGGTCCCCGGCCATTGTCCCGGCGGTTCGTTACCTTATCCGACCCTCGTCCTCCGCAAACACATAGACGCGCTCGGCTTCGACGTCGAGCGTGAGCCTCGTGCCGGTCTTCGCAATCGCGCTCCGCTCGACTTCCACCGTGCAGACTGTGTCGCCAATGGTGCCATAGAGATAGCTCGAGCCGCCGAGAAACTCCGCGAAATCGACAGTGAACGGCAGGCCTTCTTCGCTGTCGTCTCGTGGCTTCCAGTGTTCAGGCCGGATGCCGACCGAGACACGGGTTCCGTCCTCTGGCTTTGCCTCGAGTTTCGGGCAGGGCAGGGCGCCGCCGGCGATTTCGATGCGGTCGCCCTTGATGACGCCGGTGAGGAAATTCATTTTCGGCGAGCCGATGAAGCCGCCGACGAACATGTTGTCAGGGTCGTCATAAAGCGTTGCCGGTGACCCGACCTGCTCGATATAGCCGCCGCGCAGAACGACGATCTTGTCGGCAAGCGTCATCGCCTCGGTCTGGTCGTGGGTCACGTAGATCATTGTGTTGCCGAGCTCGCGGTGCAGCCGGGCGATCTCTATGCGCATGCCGACCCTCAGCTCGGCATCGAGATTGGAAAGCGGCTCGTCGAACAGGAAGATTTCCGGGTCGCGCACGATCGCCCGGCCGATGGCGACGCGCTGGCGCTGGCCGCCGGAGAGCTGGCCGGGCCTTCGGTCGAGATAGTCGGTCAGCTTCAGGATATCGGCCGCCTGGCGCACCTTGGCCTCGACCTCCGCCTTCGGGCGTCCGGCGACCTTGAGGCCGAATCCCATATTCTGCTCCACGCTCATATGCGGATAGAGCGCATAGGTCTGGAACACCATGGCAATGCCGCGGTCGGACGGGTCCTCGTCGGTCACATCCGTGCCTGCAATCAGAACGTCGCCGCTGGTCACCTCCTCAAGGCCGGCAATCAGCCTGAGCAGCGTGGACTTGCCGCAGCCTGACGGTCCAACGAAGACGACGAATTCGCCGCCCTCGATCTCCAGGTCGACATCATGGATCACCTTCACCGCGCCGAAGGATTTCGACACGCGTTTGAGAGATAGTCCCGACGGATTTCGATCGGGTTTCAGCGTTTCGGCCTGGCTCATCGTCATGCCTCCCTGCGCAGCCAGACCAGCATTTCGCCCGGCGCGCGATTGTCCCAGAGATAATAGGGTATGGCTTTCAAACTGGCGGGGTTCCGCCCAGGCGGCGTCGTCGTATAGAGCGCCCCGGTCGGCTGGCTTTCGACTGTCGCCTCGATCCTGAGCGCAACCGTATCGCCAAGCCCTTCGGCCTGATCGAGGGTCACGGGCGCGCCGTCCTTGACGACATAGGCATTGAGGGGCGCGGCATTGTCGGTTTCCTCGACACAGTAGACGAGAGGGCCGCGCAGCAGCGCGGTGCGGCCCTGATCGGGCGCGACCTTCGGATGGGCATAGAGCATTTCCGGTTCCATCTCGAGGTCAAGCTCGATCGTATCGCCGGTCTGCCATTCGCGCCGGATGCGAAGATAGCCCTTCTCAGGCGAAGCTTCCGACATCTCACCATTGATCGCCAGCGAAAACCCCTTGGCCCAGCCCGGAACGCGCAGCGACAGAGTAAACTCGGCGGGCGTCTCCGGCGTGAGTGTAACCGTGATCTGGCCATCCTTTGGATAGACCGTTTCCTGCTTCACGCCGACCTTTGTTCCCGCGACTTCGATTTCGGCTGCATTCTCGCAATAAAGGTGCAGCGCCAGCTCATCCTCGGCCACGCCATAGAAATAGGTGCCGATCGAGGCCACCAGCCGGGAAATGTTCGGCGGGCAGCACGGGCAGCGGTGCCAGCGCCAGCGGTGGTGATTGCCATAGCTTTCCAGCGGATTGTCGTAAAAGAAACGCGTGCCGTCCTGCGACAAACCGGAAAGCGCGCCGTTGTAGAGCGCCCGCTCCATCACATCGGCAAAACGTGCGTCGGGCGCGCGGCCCAGCATGCGGCTTGCCCAGAACACCAGCGCGACGGCGGCGCAGGTCTCCGCATAGGCCGTTTCGTTCGGAAGGTCATAGTCGAAGGTCAGACCCTCATTGTCCTTGGACGGGCCGAAGCCGCCGGTGACATAGAGGTTCCGGTCGGTCAGGTGCGACCATAGCGCCTCAAGGGCCGGGTCAAGGCTGTCGTCCGAAAACTCGGTGGCGACGTCGGCCATTCCCGCATAAAGATAGGCCGCCCTGACCGCGTGACCGACGACTTCTCGCTGTTCACGCACCGGCTTGTGAGCCTGGCAGTATTCGAGTGTGGTGAAGTGGAAATCCTCCGGCTTCTCGCCGCGCGCAATCGCTTCCTGATCGAAATATTTCGGCTCCCTGCCGCGCTCGTCGACGAAGAATTTAGCCAGATCAAGGTAGCGCTGTTCGCCGGTGACGCGACCGAGCTTGACCAGCGCCAGTTCAAGTTCCGGATGACCGGGATAGCCGTGCTTTTTGTCGGCGTCAGGGCCGAAGGTTGCATCGATGCAGTCGGCATAGCGGCACATGATGTCGAGGAACTTGCGTTTGCCGGTCGCGTGGTAATAGGCGACCGCGCCCTCGATCAGGTGCCCGGCATTGTAGAGTTCGTGGCGGTCGCGCAGATTGGTCCAGCGCTGGCCCGGCTGGATGCGCTGATACCAGGAATTGAGATAGCCATCCTCGGCCTGCAATCTGCCATAGGCATCGATGACGTCATCGACGCGCGCTTCAAGCTCTTCATCGCGCTTGCGGTTCAGCGCATAGGCCGCCGTCTCGATGCTCTTGCCGAAATCGGAATCCCAGAACATCTGCGTGGTGACGGTGTTGCCGTGGTCGAAGGGGATGACGATGCCGGGATTGGGCAGGTCCGGGTCGACCTGTTCCAGCATGCGCGCCTCGATACAGCGGTCGAACAGCAGCTTGGCGGTCGTGGTCGCGACCACGTCTACGCGCGGGCCGAAGAAGCCGCCGACCTCGACCTGATTGACGGATAACGGGCGGAATTTCGACTTAGGCTGAAGGGCATCGCCAGCGTTGAGAGGCTTGTTCATCTTGGTGTCCTTTCAAAAGGGCTTATTTCACCGCTCCGGCCGTGAGGCCGCGAATGTAGGAGCGCTGGAGAAGGAGGAAGAGGATCATGCAGGGGATCATCATCAGCGTGACGCCGGCCTGCACGGCACCCCAGTCGACCGAGCCGTAGCGGCCATAGCGCACGGCGGTCATCAGGACGGGGAGCGTGAACTTCGACTGGTCTGTCAAAAGCACAAGGGCTGCGAGAAACTCGTTCCAGGCATTGAGGAAGGCAAACAGGCCGACGGTGACCACGCCGGGCAGGACCAGCGGGCCCATCACCTGCACCAGCATGCGCACGCCCTTGACCCCGTCCATGCGGGCAGCCTCCTCGATCTCCTTCGGAACCGCGTCGAAAGCGTTGCGCATCATGAAGACGGAGAAGGGAAGCTGCAGCGTCGAATAGATGAGGACGAGCCCGATGAGCGTGTTCTGAAGCCCCATCTTGGCCAGAAGCAGGAACAGCGGCGTCAGGATCGACTGAAACGGGATCATCATCGTCGACAGGATGAGGACGAAGGCAAAGCCTTTGAACGGGAAGCGGTAGCGCGAGAAACCGTAACCGGCGAGGATTGCCACGACGATGGTAAGCGCCGAGGTGCCGACGGCGACAAACAGCGAATTGCTCGAATAGTGCAGAACCGACTGGCCGAAATTTTCAAGCCGTTCATAGCTTGAGATGCTGAAGCCTTCGGTTGGCCATGGCGGCAGGGGCGGCTGGGTGGATTCCGCCGGCGTGCGGAAGCTTGCCAGCACCACCCAGACCAGCGGCGCGAGAAAGAGTGCCGCGACCAGCGTCGCCGTTACGTGAAAGAGAAGGCGATGATAGCGGAAGCGGCCGCGGCGGGTGGCCGGCGCTGCTGCGCTCTGTGCAAGGGATGAAACGGCGGTCGACATCATTTGTCCTTTCGATCGCTGAGCAAGGTTAGCTGCAGCACGCTGAGGACGAGCAGGATGACGAGCAGCACCATCGACAGCGCCGCGCCGTAACCCAGGCGGAAGGAGACGAAGCTTTCGTTGAAGATCTTGTAGACGGCGGTGACCGTCTTGTTCTGCGGGCCGCCGCTCAGGATGATATAGAACTGGTCGAAGGCGAGCATCGAACCTGAAACGCAGAGGATCAGCGCCAGCGCGAAGGGTTTGCGGATCAGCGGCATGGTGATGTAGCGGAAGCGCTGCAGCCATTTGGCGCCGTCAATGCGCGCGGCTTCCTGATAGTCCGCCGGGATCGACTGCAGCCCGCTCATCAGGATGACCATGAAGAAGCCGGCCATTTTCCAGACCACCATGACGATCACCGACCAGAAGGCCGGCGTGAAATTGGCGAGGATATTCACCCGGCCCTCCGTCAGGCCGAGGTCCTGCGCCAGCGGCGAGAACAGGCCGGTATCGACATTTGAAAGCCAGACCCACAGAAGCGCTGCGGAGGCAAAGCCCGTGACCACCGGCAGGAAATAGATTGTCCGGTAGGCGGAAACCGCGCGTCCCTGGCCCTGCACGATCAGCGCCAGCGCCATGGCGAAGCCCAAAAGCGCAATGGTGACGACGACCGTGTACTGGACTGTGAACCAGAGCGACGACCAGAAACTCTTGTCGAACAGCAGTCGTTCGTAATTGTCGAGGCCGATAAAGCGCGGCAGGCCCATCAACGGCCATTTGTGAAGCGACATCCACACCGTCATGCCGAGCGGAACGATGAAGAAGACGGTGACGAGCGCCAGCGCGGGCAGAACATAAATCAGGCCGGTCCACTGTGAATGCCGTCGCCGCCGGCGCTTTTTCGGCACGGGCGCTCCCGCGCCTGCCGTCATCTGGTCAGACATGGCGAAAGTCCTTTCGCATCAAAAGGGTGGCCGCCGGCCATTGAGTGCCGGCGGTTGTTCTTTCAGGAAAAGGGCCGCTCAGCGCGATGCGTCGATGATCGACTGCATCTCGTCCTGGGCTTCTTCCATGGCCTCATCCACCTCTGCCGCGCTGTCGGCGTAGAAGGCGCGGTTCAGCATGGTGACCCAGGGGCCGTTCAGCGAATTGATCAGATCGTTGAAGACCGGGCTGTAGGGCGTCTTGCCCTTGGCCATGGCCTCGGCCGCGATCATGTAGCGGGCGTCGAGACCTTCCAGTGCCTGTTCGGCGACATCGTCACGCACCGGCAGCGAACCGTTCTGCGCGAGGATCTTCTGGCCTTCCGGCGAATAGGCGAATTCGATGAAGGCCTGGATCGCCGGCATCTTGCTGTCCTCGGTCTTCGCCGAGACAACGATATTGTCGCCGCCGGCGAAAGACGACCAGCCGCCGTCCTTGCCCGGCAGATAGGTCACGCCGTATTCAAGGTCCGGATACTGGTTGTTGAGCGCGCCGATGGCGAAAGAGCCGGACGGCGTGATGCCGATATTGCCGCCGGCAAAGGCCGCGAAGAAGTTCGAGCCGGAATCCGTCTGCGAACCCGCCGGAACCAGTCCGTCCTCCACCATGCCGCGGTAGAACTCGATCGCATCCTTCATCTGCGGCGTTGTCACGGTCGCCTTCGCGCCTTCATCCTCGAAAAGCGCGCCGCCGGATGCCCAGACGAGCGGCATGAAGGTGAAGATATTGCAGCCGCCGCAATTGCCGGAGAAATAGAAGCCGTACGTGTCATCGCCGAGAGCCGCGACCGCTTCCGCATCCTCGCGGATCTCCGCCCAGTTCGTCGGCGCCTTGTCGGGGTCGAGGCCCGCTTCCTCAAACAGGTTCTTGTTCCAGACCAGCACGGAGGCGTCGGCCGAGAACGGCATGCCGTAGATCCTGCCGTCATAGGCGCCGACCGAAAGATGCGCCTTCGACAGATTGTCGTAATAGGGCAGCGACTTGGCGAATTCCGTCAGATCCTTGAGCTGGCCGGCCTGGGCAAAGGACGGCGTATAGATCAGGTCAAGCGAAAGCGCGTCCGGCTCCGATCCGCCGGCAGCGGCGATGGCGTATTTCTGGACCAGTTCGTTCACTGGCACGATCTGCAGTTCGGCCTTGTCCTCGCCCTTGGCATTGAACGCGTCGACCAGTTTGGGCATGAATTCCGAGCCGTCGGAGCGAACCCAGAGCGAGAATGTTTCCGCCTGGGCCAGACCCGGCAGAGCGATGGCGGCAATGGCAGCGCCGCCTAGAAGAGCCTTCAGTTTCATGTCACTTACCTCCCGTTTGATATCCTATGACAGCCCGGATTGGGCTGAGCTAACGTTTGCGCAGCATGCGCGATCTCCTCCCCTGGAACCGGCCCTTCAGCCGGTCTGTCTTGTTGGCGGGGCGGGGTCCCGGCGCAGTCCTCAGTCCGGTCTTGCGCCGCAGGATTGTCTGACGACGAGCCTGCAGGGCGTTTCGCGCACGCCCGGCTCGACCTCCTTGCCGTCAATCATGTCGAGAAGCGCAAGACCCGCGCTTCTCCCGAGGCCCGGAAGGCCCATATCCACCGTGGTCAACGGCGGCCGCGTCGCCTTGGCAAAGACTTCCCAATTGTCGAAGCCGACAATCGCGATGTCGTCCGGCACGCGAATACCCATCAATGCGAAGGCGTCGATCACGCCGCGGGCGATCTGGTCGTTGCCGCAGAAGATCGCATCCGGACGCTCTCCGGCCTCGATCAGCGCATGCGCTGTGTCGTAGCCGTGCGCTTCCGTCCAGGCCGAGAACATCGCCTTTCCGAAGGGGGCGAGCCCGGCCTGTTCCAATGCGGCGCGCCACCCGGCTTCGCGCAGATGCGCGGCCTTGAAGTCCAGCGGCCCGGTGATATGCGCGATCTTCCGGCGTCCGAGACCGATCAGGTGCCGCACCGCATCCTGCGCCGCGTTGGTGTCGTCGGGCACGAAGCTGACCGCTCCCTCCGGCGCGGCGGCATAGACATAAACGACCGGCATGCCGAGCGGCGGCAGGTCGATCGGCAGGCCGCGATCAATGCGCTTGCCGGTTATCACCAGCCCGTCGACCCGCTTCTCTTCCATGGCGCCGAGATTGAGTTTCAGGCTTTCGGGCTCGTATTTTCCGGCGCTGAGAAAAACCGAAACCCCGCGGTCTGCCATGGCGGCGGAAAGGCCGGCGGCCACCGGCAATGTGAAGCGTCCGTACGTGTCGTTCGTCAGAAGGCCGAGCGTGAAGGAGCGCTGCTGGACGAGGCCGCGGGCGATCGAGTTCGGCCTGTAGTCAAGCTCTGCGGCGGCGGAGCGCACGCGTGCGCGGGTTTCTTCCGACATGCGGCCCGTGCCGTTGAGGGCGCGCGAGGCGGTCGTCACGCTGACATTGGACTTCGCCGCGACATCACGGATCGTGGCGCGCTGGTAAGCGCTTGCCGATTGCAGCTTCGAGACCCTGTCCGCCACGGTTCATCCTCCCTGAGGCAAACAATTAAACGCTATGAGCAAGCGTTATCTCACCATTGGTTTATCGTTTGCGCAATCAAATTTGCACAGACATTGGAGACTGTCAAGCGAGGAATGCCGGCATCCGCAAACCGGCGTTCCGGGCAGGACCGCTTCGGGCCGCGAAGTGTCGAAACGGTCTTGCCGCGCGGCGGCAGACTGGGAGGTCATCGTTTCGCCTCTTGACAGCGCGCGCCGTTTGCTTTGCTATGATGTCAGACCAATTTAACAACCAATAACAGGGGAACGCCGAAAGGCTTCTTGGGGAAACCGGTCTGAAACGGGGCTTGCTCCGTCTGGCGCCGCGCAGGGCATTGCCGTTGCGGGAGCGGTTTCCTGTGCCTTCCCGGCAAGATGGCTGACGCATGAACGATGACAAGCCCGCCATGATGCCGCTTGCGCCGGTAAGCCGCGTTCGACAGGTCGCCGACGCACTGGTGGACTACGTGTCGCGCTCGGGCTTGAAGCCCGGCGACCGTATCCCGGCCGAACGCGAACTGATGGCGGCGCTCGGCGTCGGGCGTTCGACCATTCGCGAGGTGATCCGGCATTTCCAGTCGCTCGGCGTGATGGAGACCCGCAAGGGTAGCGGCACCTTTCTGCTCAAGCCGATCTCATCGGCCACAATCCACATGCCGTTGTCCCTCAATGCGGTCAATCTCCGTGACGCTTTGCTGCAGACGCTTGAAGTGCGTCGCGGCATCGAGGCGGAGGCCGCCATGGCGGCAGCGCGGCGCCGCACCGCCGCGGACCTGAAGATCATCGAGGAAAAGCTCGACGCGATGGAGCGCGTGCACCTGTCCAAGGGCACGTCCGGGCCGGAAGACCTTGAACTGCATCTGGCGATCTACGATGCCACGCACAATCCCCTGTTCCGTCAGCTTCTGGAGCAAATGCGCGAGGCGTTCGAGAAATTCTGGGCCGAGCCCTTCGACCGCCCGGATTTCGCCCGCCGCTCCTTTCCCTATCACCGCACCTTGTTCAACGCCATCGTCGCCCAGGATACCGAGGCCGCGCGGCGGGAAACACTGAAGATCCTCGACGTCGTCGAGGAAGACATCAAGGAAATGTCCAGATGAATGACGGCCTCTCCCAAGCCGAAGAAATCGCGCTGATCGGCGCTCATGACGAGGGCCACGCCTTCGCCGCCGTCGTTCCGCCGATCGTGCAGACATCGCTTTTCACCTTTGGGAACTACGACGAGATGCTCGACACCTATGCCGGTCGGAAGGA
>NZ_CFHTCS010000129.1:0-10937 GCF_984369615.1 Martelella sp.
CGGAGACGGTGCGCGGCCTTTCAGGCCTCGGCGATCTGGTGCTGACCGGCTCCTCGCGCCAGTCGCGCAATTTCCGCTATGGTGTGGCGTTGGCCGAAGGCAATTTCGACAACATCAATGCGGCGCTCGTCGAAGGGGTCTATTCTGCCTCTGTCGCCAGCGAGCTTGCCGAAAGCTATGGCGTGCAGATGCCGATTTCCAATGCCGTTGCCCGCGTGCTGGATGGCAAGCTCGGCATTCCGCAGGCGCTGGAAGACCTGATGACCCGGCCGATCACGACCGAATGAAGAACGAGAGGAGACAGGAAGATGCTTTTCGCCGTTTTGTGCAAGGATAAGCCCGACCACATTCATATCCGTATGGAAAACCGGCCCCGCCATCTCGAATGGCTCGACGGGCTGAATGAAAAGGGCACGCTGAAGATCGCCGGCCCGTTTCTCGACGAGCAGGAGAAGCCCTGCGGTTCGATGCTGCTGATCGAGGCGAAGGATCAGGCCTCGGCGGAGGCGATCGTCGCGCAGGACCCCTATGGCAAGGCCGGACTGTTCGAAAAGGTCGAGGTCAAGCCATATAAGTGGCTCTACAACAATCCGGGGGTCTGAGCTTCATGGCCTACTGGCTTTTCAAATCCGAACCGTTCAAGTTCTCCTGGGAAATGCTCAAGGCGAAGGGCGAGGCCGGGGAAGAGTGGGACGGGGTGCGCAATTATCAGGCCCGCAACAATATGCGGGCCATGGAAATCGGCGACAAGGGCTTTTTCTACCACTCAAACGAGGGGCTGGAAGTCGTCGGCATCTGCGAAGTCTGTGCGCTCGCCCATCATGACTCGACCACCGACGACCCGCGCTGGGAATGCGTCGATATCCGCGCGGTGGCCGACATGCCGAAGCCGGTGACGCTGAAGGATGTTAAGGCCAATCCGAAGCTTGCCGACATGGCGCTGGTGACCTCGATGCGCCTTTCGGTGCAGCCGGTGAAGGAAGACGAATGGCTCGAAGTCTGCCGCATGGGCGGGCTGGACAATCCGCCGCGGTAAGCCTAGCGTCGTTGCCGCCTTCATATTTTCTCGGGAGTGATTGCCATGAACGGGCATGAGTATTCCTTCTGGATGGGCGCCCACTGGGGGCTCTGGCAGCTTGCCATTGCCGCGCTCATTTGGTGGCTCATTTTCGGCTGGCCGGTGGCGCGCATTCTGCGCCGGATGGGGTTTTCCGGTTTTTGGGTGCTGCTCTGCTTTGTGCCGCTCGGAAATATCGTCGGGTTGTGGGTTCTGGCGACGACGCGCTGGCCCGGCTCCGAAAAAGGATGAAGCGATGCCGCCGTCGGAACAAGGTGGCCCGAGGAACGAATATGGTTCCGGCTTCCTGCGATGAACGAACGTGAAGAATTCATCCTCGAAAACACCGATATCCTGACGCCGCCGCACGTGCCGGAAATCCGGCTTCGACTCGCAAGCGAGGTGCACGACCTCTGGATGAAGACAGAGGCGGAGCTTGAGGAAATCGGCCTGCCGCCGCCCTTCTGGGCCTTTGCCTGGGCGGGCGGGCAGGGGTTGGCGCGCTATGTGCTGGATCATCCCGACTGCGTTGCCGGTAAACGGGTCGTGGACTTCGCCACGGGGTCCGGCCTTGTGGCGATTGCAGCGGCAAATTCCGGGGCGACGTCTGTTCTGGCGGCCGATATCGATCACTGGTCCGGCTCTGCCGTCGCGCTGAATGCGGCACTGAATGAGGTGGAGGTCGCCTATGACGGCAAAGATCTGATGGGCGAAGCGCTTGATTGCGACGTACTTCTGGCCGGCGATGTCTTCTATGACGCCGACTGGGCGGATCGATTGGTCCCGTGGTTCGAGGCGCTGACCGATGCCGGCGTCACCGTTCTCGTCGGCGATCCCGGGCGCGCCTATTGCCCGGTTTCGCGTTTGGAGAGGCTGGCGCAATATCAGGTGCCGGTCACGCGGGTTCTGGAGGACAGCGAAGTGACGAAGACGACGGTCTGGCGGTTCCGCTGATCGCAATGCGCGGCCTGTTTCGGCTTAAAAGATGACTTTTTTACTCATGTTAAGCCATTGAAATGTAACGAATCAAGTGGACTCGTCCGACGAGGCGTGCGACTTTCCGCCCGCACGGTCGATGGAGGGCGGGCGCTTTGTCGATTCCCTGTTTCGTCAAACCGATTAAATCGGGCAGGCGAACGTGAATCGGCTTGTCGCGATGCCTTGTCATGGGTAAACCACCGTGGAACAACGGCATTGTCCGCCGCTCCGGCGACGGCTGCCCGCATCATGCTATGCGCCTTTTGAACACCCGCGAGGTTTTGATGGCCACACCGACCAGCAACCGGCCCCTGTCGCCGCATCTTCAAGTCTACAAGTTCATCCCGACCATGGCGATGTCGATCATCCATCGCATCACCGGCGTGGCCTTGTATTTCGGCACCGTTCTTCTGGCCGCCTGGCTGGTGTCCGCCGCCATGGGTAAAGAGGCTTTCGATTGCGTGAGCTGGTTCCTCGGCTCTTGGCTCGGGCTTCTCATCATGTTTGGCTACACCTGGGCGCTGGTGCATCACCTGCTCGGCGGGCTTCGCCATTTCGTCTGGGATTTCGGCCACGGACTCGGCAAGGAGTTCACCACCAAGATGGCGATCGCGCTCCCCTTCGTCTCCGTCGGCATCACCGTGGTGCTCTGGATCATCGGCCTGATTGCCTGGTAGGAGGAAACATAGAATGGATATGCGCACACCGCTGAAAAAGGTTCGCGGCCTCGGCTCCTCCAAGGGAGGGACCCACCATTTCTGGATGCAGCGCATGACGGCTGTTGCCCTCGTGCCGCTCTTCATCTTCTTCATCCTGTTCGTCATCGCCCATCTGGGCGCGTCCTACGAGACCGTCATCGGCTCGCTCGCCAATCCCTTCGTCGCCGTGCTGATGGGGATGATGGTGATCGCCGGGCTGATCCACATGCGCATCGGCATGCAGGAGGTCATCGACGACTATGTTCACAATGAGCTCCTCAAGCTCTCCGCCTTGATGGCGAACACGTTTTTCACAGTCCTGGTGGGCGGCTTCTGTCTCTTCGCCCTCCTGAAGATCGCATTTGTGGGGTAACGAGCAGATGGCAACTTCCTCTCCCGAAAAGAACGGTAAAGCCTACGAGTATGTCGACCACGCCTATGACGTGGTCGTCGTCGGCGCCGGCGGCGCGGGTCTGCGCGCCACGCTCGGCATGGCCGAACAGGGCTTCAAGACCGCCTGCATCACCAAGGTCTTTCCCACCCGTTCGCACACGGTTGCCGCCCAGGGCGGCATTGCCGCCTCGCTGCAGAACATGACGCCCGACAGCTGGCAGTGGCACCTCTATGACACGGTCAAGGGCTCCGACTGGCTCGGCGATGTCGACGCCATGCAGTACATGGTCATGGAGGCGCCGAAGGCGGTCTATGAGCTTGAGCATTACGGCGTGCCGTTTTCCCGTAACGAAGAGGGCAAGATCTACCAGCGTCCCTTCGGCGGCCACATGCAGAATTTCGGCGACGGCCCGCCGGTGCAGCGCACCTGTGCTGCGGCCGACCGTACCGGTCACGCCATCCTGCACACGCTTTACGGACAGTCGCTCAGGAACAATGCCGAATTCTTCATCGAGTTTTTCGCGCTTGACCTGATCATGAGCGATGATGGCGTCTGCACCGGCGTTGTTGCCTGGAACCTCGATGACGGCACGATCCATCGCTTCTCCGCCAAGATGGTGGTGCTGGCGACCGGCGGTTACGGCCGCACCTATTTCTCGGCAACGTCTGCCCACACCTGCACAGGCGACGGCGCGGGCATGATTGCGCGCGCGGGCCTGCCGCTGCAGGACATGGAATTCGTGCAGTTCCACCCGACCGGCATCTATGGCGCCGGCTGCCTGATTACCGAAGGCGCGCGCGGCGAGGGCGGGTACCTCACCAACTCCGAGGGCGAGCGCTTCATGGAGCGCTATGCGCCTTCGGCCAAGGACCTTGCCTCGCGCGACGTGGTGTCCCGCTGCATGACCATGGAAATCCGTGAAGGCCGCGGCGTCGGCAAGAACAAGGACCATATCTTCCTGCACCTTGACCATCTCGACCCGGCGATCCTGGCGGAACGTCTTCCGGGTATTTCGGAAAGCGCGCGCATCTTTGCCGGCGTCGACGTCACTCGCGAACCGATCCCGGTTCTGCCGACGGTGCACTACAATATGGGCGGTATCCCGACCAATTACTGGGGCGAGGTGCTGAATGCCGACAGCGAGAACCCGGAACGCGTCGCGCCCGGCCTGATGGCCGTCGGCGAGGCTGGCTGCGCCTCGGTGCACGGCGCCAACCGTCTCGGCTCCAACTCGCTGATCGACCTCGTGGTCTTCGGCCGCGCCGCCGCGATCCGCGCCGGCCAGGTGATCGACCGCGAAAGCCCGATCCCTGCTCTGAACACCGCTGCCTGCGATAAGATCATGGAACGCTTCGACCGCATCCGCCATGCCGACGGCTCCAAGCCGACGGCGGTGCTGCGCGACAAGATGCAGCGCGCCATGCAGGAAGATGCTGCCGTTTTCCGCACCCAGGAAACGCTCGAACAGGGTTGCCAGCGGATTTCGGCAATCTGGGGCGAACTGCCGGACGTCAAGGTCACCGATCGTTCGATGATCTGGAACTCGGACCTTGTCGAAACGCTTGAGCTCCATAACCTCATGGCCTGCGCCATCACCACGGTCTACGGCGCGGAAGCGCGCAAGGAAAGCCGCGGCGCCCATGCCCGCGAGGACTATGCCGACGGCCCCTTCGCCGGTCGTGACGACGAGAACTGGCGCAAGCACACGCTCTCCTGGGTCAGCGAGACCGGCGAAGTGAAGCTCGATTATCGCCCGGTTCACCAGGACCTGATCGCAGACGGCATCGACATCAAGAAGATCGCGCCCAAGGCCCGTGTCTACTGATCGTGTCAGCCTGAAGATATGGTATCATGGCGGTGAAAGGATATTGCCATGAACGTGATCGGACATAACAGACGAGTGCCGCACTCTTCGAAAGGCAGTTCCATGTATGCGATCGTTTTCGACCTGGATACCAACAGCCTGAAGGAGGTGTATCCGGGCGCATCGTGGAACAATGCCTATTACGAGATACGGAGTTTCCTTGCTGAACGTGGCTTTGGCTGGCAGCAGGGAAGCACCTATTTCGGTGATGATACCGTCGACGCCGTAAGTTGTGTTCTGACGATACAAGAGTTGACGGACGGATTTGAGTGGTTTGCGGCTTCGGTTCGGGACATTCGCATGCTTCGTATCGAAGAAAACAATGATCTGATGCCAGCCGTCGAACGCGCGTCGGCGAAGAGAACAGGAAAAGGCAAAGCCTGATGGTTGAATTCACGCTTCCCAAGAACTCGAAGATCAAGACGGGCAAGACCTGGCCGAAGCCGGAGGGCGCTGCCAATCTGCGCGAGTTCAAGATCTATCGCTGGAATCCGGATACCGGCGAGAATCCGTCGGTCGATACCTATTTCATCGATCTCGATGATTGCGGGCCGATGGTCCTTGATGCGCTGCTCTACATCAAGAACAATATCGACCCGACGCTGACGCTACGCCGCTCCTGTCGCGAGGGCATCTGCGGCTCCTGCGCGATGAATATCGACGGCACCAACACGCTCGCCTGCACCAAGGGCATGGACGAGATCAAGGGCGCGGTGAAGATCTATCCGCTGCCGCACATGCCGGTGGTCAAGGACCTCGTGCCGGATCTCAACAATTTCTACGCCCAGCACCGCTCTATCGAGCCCTGGCTGCAGACCGTCTCCCCGCCGCCGGCGAAGGAATGGAAACAGAGCCATGAGGACCGCGTCAAGCTCGACGGGCTTTACGAATGCATTCTCTGCGCCTGCTGCTCGACCTCCTGCCCGTCCTACTGGTGGAACGGCGATCGCTATCTCGGCCCGGCCGTGCTGCTGCAGGCCTATCGCTGGCTGATCGACAGCCGTGACGAGGCAACCGGCGAGCGGCTCGACAATCTGGAAGACCCCTTCCGGCTTTATCGTTGCCACACGATCATGAACTGCACCCAGGCCTGTCCGAAGGGCCTGAACCCGGCGAAAGCCATCGCCGGCATCAAGAAAATGCTGGTCGAGCGGGCGGTTTGAGCCTGTCGGAACGGGACAAGCGGCCGGTCTTTTCGGGTCGGCCTCTTGCAGGGCCATGAAAACGCACGATATGATTGCTGGTATTGACGAGTGGCCGAGCATGAGCGGGAGTTTCGGATAAATGGTTCAAAAGGTTCTGATCGCAACGGCGATTGCCTCGGTCCTGGCGCTGAGCGCCTGTCAGCGGACCAGCTATAATTATTCCCAGCCGGTGGCGCCCCAGCCGCAGCCTCTCACGCCGGCGCCGGCGGGCCAGGTGCAGAGCAGCAATCTGCCGCCGCCCGGCGGCGCGCAGCAGGGCACCTATGGCGGCACCTATAATTCGGGGACGATGCCGGTCGATACAGCAACCGCTGGCAATAGCGGCCAGTTTCCGGCAGCGCCCGGCGCGCCCACGGGTTCGGGCGGCATGGGCAATGTCGCAGCGCCCGCAGGCGCCATGGCCCTCTCCAATGCCGGGCTCGTCGGCAGCTGGAAGGCCAATGAGGGCGGCGTCCAGTGCGACATGTTCCTGACTCTGACCAATCTCGGCGAGGGCCTGCGCGGCGGCACGCGCGGCTGCACGGGCGGGCTTTCGACGATGAAATCCTGGGGCATCAACGGCGATCAGCTGGTGCTGAATGATGCCAATGGCTACGCAATCGCCCGGCTCTACAAGACCGGTGAGAGTCGCCTCGAAGGCACGAGCAGCTCCGGCCAGCAGGTCGTCCTGAGCCGCTAGGTCCGGCAATATGACAAGGGCTCGCTCAGGCGGGCCCTTTTTTGTTGGGCATTTGTCAGATAGAGCCGTATCAGGCTTCTTCGCCGCGCTGCCCGCGGCATGTTCATCCTTGTTCCGGAATTTTTCATGGCCGTAACCACGACCGTCACCAAACGCCTTGAGACAATGACCGAAAAGGGCCAGCTCAAGGCCGACCCCGCGCAGCTGGCCGTCGCCGGTGAGCTTGACCGTGTTCTGAAAGGGCTTTCGGCCGTCAGGCCGGCGGAAAAGGGCGGGCGGCTGATCGCGCGCCTTTTCGGCCTGTCGCGCCAGAAGGGCGGCCCGCTTGTGGAGGGGCTCTACATTTACGGCAGCGTCGGGCGCGGCAAGACGATGCTGATGGACATGTTCTTCGAGGCGGCCCCGATTGCCGACAAGCGGCGCGCTCATTTCCACGCCTTCATGGCCGATGTGCAGGAGCGCATCAACGCGCACCGGCGCAAGCTGAAGGCGGGCGAGGTGAAGGAGGCCGATCCGATCGGTCCCGTCGCCGACCAGATCATCGGCGAAAACCGGCTTCTCTGCTTCGATGAATTCACCGTCACCGATATTGCCGATGCGATGATCCTGTCGCGGCTCTTCTCCGCCCTGTTCGAGCGCGGCTGCATTCTCGTGGCGACCTCGAATGTCGCGCCCGATGATCTCTACAAGGACGGCCTCAATCGGGGGCTTTTCCTGCCATTCATCAAGGTGCTGAAGGAAAATGTCACGGTAACGACACTCGATTCGGATACCGATTACCGCATGGAGAAATTCGAGGGGCGTCCGGTCTATCTCACCCCGCTTGATGATGAGGCCCGGCGGAAGATGGACGAGACCTGGAAAGTGGCGACGCGCGGGGCAGAGACCGGGCCGGAAGAGATCGCGCTGCGCGGGCGCGTGCTGCATGTGCCAAACGCAGGCGGCGCCTTTGCGCGCTTTACCTTCGACGACCTGTGCCGGAAGCCGCTGGGCGCCGCCGACTATATGGCGATCACCGACCGCTTCTCGACCGTCTTCATTGATGATGTGCCGAAGCTTTCCGCCGATCAGCGCAATGAAATCAAACGCTTCATCATTCTGGTCGATACGCTTTACGACCGGACGATCCGCACGGTGATCTCGGCGGAAGCCATGCCGGAGGAACTTCTGGTTGATCGCAAGGGACGGGAAGGGTTCGAATTCGAGCGCACGGCCTCGCGCCTTTTCGAAATGCGCAGCACGGATTATCTCGCAGCGCACAAGGAAAAATGGGCGAAATAGGGGCGGCGTTTTTCATTTATTTTACGTTAACGTCAAATAAAACATATATAACCGATTGAAAATATTGGCCTCGTAAAAACCGGTTGAAAAATGCCCCGTTTGCCGATATCCCAACCCCGTCATGGGCACGGTTTTGACCATCGTCCAGAAATGAGTTTTCAGAGGATACATTCATGGCGCGCAATAAAATCGCATTGATCGGTTCGGGCATGATCGGGGGAACGCTCGCGCATCTGGCGGGGCTGAAGGAACTGGGCGACGTCGTTCTGTTCGATATCGCCGACGGGCTGCCGCAGGGCAAGGCGCTCGATATCGCGGAATCCTCGCCGGTCGATGGTTTTGACGCGAAGCTTTCCGGCGCTTCCGACTATTCGGCAATCGAAGGCGCCGATGTCTGCATCGTCACCGCAGGCGTGCCGCGCAAGCCGGGCATGAGCCGCGATGATCTCCTCGGCATCAATCTGAAGGTCATGGAAGCCGTCGGTGCGGGCATCAAGCAGTATGCGCCCAACGCCTTCGTCATCTGCATCACCAACCCGCTGGACGCCATGGTCTGGGCTCTGCAGAAGTTCTCCGGCCTTCCGGCGAACAAGGTCGTGGGCATGGCCGGCGTGCTGGACTCGGCCCGTTTCCGCTACTTCCTCGCCGAAGAGTTCAACGTCTCCGTTGAAGACGTCACCGCCTTCGTTCTCGGCGGTCACGGCGACACCATGGTGCCGGTCGCGCAGTATTCGACCGTTGCCGGCATCCCGCTGCCCGATCTGGTCAAGATGGGCTGGACCACCCAGGAAAAGCTCGACGCGATCATCACCCGCACGCGCGGCGGCGGCGGCGAGATCGTTGCGCTCCTGAAGAACGGTTCGGCCTATTACGCGCCTGCCGCTTCCGCCATCGCCATGGCCGAAAGCTACCTCAAGGACAAGAAGCGCGTCATGCCGGCTGCTGCCCACCTGACCGGTCAGTACGGCGTTGACGGCATGTATGTCGGCGTTCCGATCGTCATCGGCGAAGGCGGCGTCGAGCGCATCGTCGAAATCGAGCTTACGGGCGAAGACAAGGCGGGCTTCGACAAGTCGGTGGACGCCGTCAAGGGGCTCTGCGACGCCTGCAAGGAAATCGCACCCGCTCTGAAATAAGCCGCTTTCTTCAAAAAGGACGGATATCCGCATGAATATTCATGAATACCAGGCCAAGGCTCTCTTGAAGGGCTATGGCGCGCCGGTCGCTGATGGCGTTGCCATCCTGAGCGCCGATGAGGTCGAGGCCGCTATCGGCAAGCTTCCCGGTCCGCTTTACGTGGTCAAGAGCCAGATCCACGCCGGCGGCCGCGGCAAGGGCAAGTTCAAGGAACTGCCGGCCGATGCCAAGGGCGGCGTTCGCCTCGCCAAGTCCGCCGACGAGGTCAAGGCCTTTGTCAACGAGATGCTCGGCAACACGCTGGTGACCAAGCAGACCGGTCCTGCCGGAAAGCAGGTCAACCGCCTCTATATCGAGGACGGCGCCGATATTGACCGCGAGCTTTACTGCTCGCTGCTCGTCGACCGCACGGTCGGCCAGGTGGCCTTTGTGGTTTCCACCGAGGGCGGCATGGACATCGAGACGGTGGCCGAGGAAACCCCGGACAAGATCGTCACCGTCGCGATCGATCCCGACACCGGCGTGACCGCCTCCAATGTCAAGACGCTTTGCGAAGCGTTGCAGCTTGAGGGCGACGCCGCCAAGGACGCCGAACGTCTGTTCCCGATCCTCTACAAGGCCTTTGTCGAAAAGGACATGAGCCTTCTGGAGATCAACCCGCTGATCGTCATGGAAAACGGCCATCTGCGCGTTCTCGACGCCAAGGTCTCCTTCGACGGCAATGCGCTCTTCCGCCACGACGATGTCCGCGCGCTGCGCGACACCACGGAAGAGGACGCCAAGGAAATCGAGGCCTCCAAATATGACCTCGCCTATGTCGCGCTCGACGGCAATATCGGCTGCATGGTCAATGGCGCAGGCCTTGCCATGGCGACGATGGACATCATCAAGCTCTACGGCGCAGAGCCCGCCAACTTCCTCGATGTCGGCGGCGGCGCGTCCAAGGAAAAGGTCACGGCGGCCTTCAAGATCATCACCGCCGATCCGGCCGTGAAGGGCATTCTGGTCAACATCTTCGGCGGCATCATGCGCTGCGACGTCATCGCCGAAGGCGTGATCGCGGCCGTCAAGGAAGTCGGCCTCAAGGTGCCGCTGGTCGTCCGCCTGGAAGGCACCAATGTCGAACTCGGCAAGAAGATCATCGACGAGAGTGGCCTCAACGTCATCTCCGCAGATGATCTAGACGACGCGGCCCAGAAAATCGTTTCGGCCGTTAAGGAGGCCTGAGTACCCATGTCCATTCTGGTCAATAAAGACACCAAGGTTCTGGTTCAGGGCCTCACCGGCAAGACCGGCACCTTCCACACCGAGCAGGCGCTTGCCTATTACGGCACCCGGATGGTCGGCGGTATTCACCCCAAGAAGGGCGGAACCGAATGGTCGTCGGGCGTTGATGGCACAAATCTGCCGATCTTTGCCTCGGTTGCCGAGGGCAAGGAAAAGACCGGCGCCGATGCGTCCGTGATCTACGTGCCGCCGGCAGGCGCGGGCGCTGCGATCCTGGAAGCGATCGAAGCCGAAATTCCGCTGATCGTCTGCATTACGGAAGGCATTCCGGTCGCCGACATGGTCAAGGTCAAGGCGAAGCTCGACAAGTCGAAGTCGCGCCTGATCGGCCCGAACTGCCCCGGCGTTCTGACGCCG
>NZ_CFHTCS010000130.1:0-10910 GCF_984369615.1 Martelella sp.
CACAAGAGCGTCAAGCTGGCCGAGCGCCAGCTTGCGCGCGGCGCCAAGGGTATCACCTGCCAGAAGCTGGGCGAGGCCGAGGTGATGGTCGATGCGGGGATTGAGGATGTCCTGATCTCCTATCCGCTGATCGGCCCGATCAAGGCCAGGCGGCTTGCGGCGCTGGCCAGACGCGCGAAGATGAGCGTGGCCATCGACAGCCGGGCGGCGCTTGAGACGGTGGCTTCGGCGGCTCGGATGGCCGATGCGGATATCGGCGTTCTGGTGGAGTTCGACAGCGGGCTTGGCCGCACCGGCGTCGTCACCGTGGCGGAGGCGCTGGCGCTGGCGCAAAAGGTTACGGAGACGCCGCATCTTTCCTTCGACGGGCTGATGACCTATCCCGCGAGCGAGGCTTCGGTCGCCTTTGTGCAAGAGGCGCGCGACGCCTTTGCGGCAGCCGGCCTCGCGATCCCGAAAGTCTCCGGCGGCGGCACGCCGAATGCTTTCAGGACCCATGAATTCGGCGTGATCGATGAATTGCGGGTCGGCACCTATATCTATAATGACCGGATGATTATGGGCGTCGGCCATGCCGGGCTGGAAGAGTGCGCGCTCGACGTCCTCGTCACCGTCGTCAGCCGGCCGACGCCCGATCGCGCCATTATCGATGCCGGCACCAAATCGCTGACCAGCGATCCCGCCGGCAAGGGCGGCCCGGGCTACGGCCTGATCCGCGACTATCCCGATGCCGTGATCGAGCGGCTGACGGAGGAGCACGGCATGGTCGATCTTTCGGCCTCAGCGAAAAAGCCGGAAATCGGCGAACGGCTCAGGATCATCCCGAACCATGTCTGTCCGGTTTCCAATCTTCACGACAGCATCTTCGTCCTGGAGAATGGCGGCGTTTCCGAGTGGCGCGTCGATGCCCGCGGCATGACGCGATAGGGGGCGTCATGTCGGCAGCCACGGACCTGCGCACGCTTTTTGCCCGGCGCAATTTCGCGCTTTACACGCTCGGAAATGCATCCGGGCTTCTGGCGCAGTGGATGTTCAAGACGACGATCGCGTGGCTCGCCTGGGAACTGACCCATAAATCGGTCTGGGTTGGCCTCGCCGTGACGGCGGAGATGATCCCGACCGTGCTCGTCGGGCTTTATGCCGGCGTCGTGGCCGACCGGGCGGATCTGCGGGCGATCCTGATGCGGGTCCAGTTCTCAACAGTCTGCATCTATTCCGCGCTTGCCTTTCTGGCCATGCAGGGCGCGCTGAGCATTCCGCTCCTGCTGTCGCTGATGGCGGTCAACGGCGTTGTCGTCGGCTTTGCCCAGCCTGCCGGCCAGGCGGCGATCACCGGGCTTGTCGACAATGCCGAACTTGGAACCGCGATCTCGCTCAATTCCATCCTGTTCAATCTCGCCCGTTTTGCCGGCCCGGCGCTTGCCGGCGGGTTGATTGCAGCCTTCGGCGGGGCTGTCGCGCTTGTGGCGACGGCCTGCTTCGCCGGGCTGTTTTTCCTGATGCTGACGGCGGTGCGCTTCAATGTCCTGCCGCGGCTTTCCGGGGATGGCTCGATCTGGCTGAAGATTGCCGAGGGAATGCGGCAGATCTTCGTGGAGCCGACGGTTGCCTTCGTCTTCATGCTCTATGCCACGGCCGCCTTCCTGATCCGGCCGATCAGCGAGCTTTTGCCGGAACTTGCCGACCGGGTGCTGGACGGCGGCGCCGAAACACTGGCGCTCCTGTCCTCGGCCATGGGGCTGGGCGCCATCATCGCCGGTTTCGCCAACATGATCGGCGGCGTGCGCATGCAGGTGCCGCTTGCCGTCTGGGGGACGCTTCTGGCGGTTCTCGGGGCGCTGGTTCTGGCACTGACGGAGAATATCACGGTCGCGCTCATCGGCGCTGTCCTCTTCGGCGGCGCGCTGGCCGCCGGTGGGGTTGCCTCGCAGACAGTGCTGCAGCTCGGCAGCCCCGCCCATCTGCGCGGGCGGGTGATGTCGCTGCACGGCATCATCTTTCGGGTCGGTCCGGCGCTCGGCGCGGTCACGCTCGGCGGTCTTGGCGATACCCTCGACTTGCAGCAATCCCTGTTGATCGGTATTGCAGCGATGCTGATCGTCTGGGTGCTGCTGATGAAGCGGCGGGGCGCGGCGCATGGCTAGCGCATCTGCCCGAAAATCGGAATCGATTTTCGGGCAGATGCGTAGATTCAATAGGTTAGAGCGCCGTGCGTCCGAATGGACGCACGGCGCTCTAGCGCGGTTGTCGGCGGGAATACCAAACGGGAGGGTTTCGATGACGGCAAGAGGCAAGAAGATCAGTCAGGCGGACATCGCGCTTCGTGCCGATGTCTCGATCAGCACGGTCTCGCGCGCGCTCGGCGGCGCTCAGCGTATCAGCCCTGTGGTGCGCGAGAGAGTGCGCCGCATTGCCGAGGAACTGGGCTACTCAGAACGGGAAAGGGCGCTGCCGGCGCGCCTGCCCGAGGCGGAGATCAAGACCGTGGTCTATCTGCCCATGCATCCGGTCACCGGCGGCCTGCATCCGATCTTCCAGGAAACCTATGACGGGATGGTGGCCGCCGCCGCCGAAAACGGGCTCCAGCTTTTCCCGAAGCTTCTTCCCGAGGAAGACCTGGATTTTGATTTCGTCACCCGCCAGGCCGAAGAGCACGGGACCGCCACCGCCTTCATGTTCTATGTCGACCCGATCCCGGAAGTTGCTCGTTTCTTTCAGGAAAACGGAAGTCTCGTCCTGGTCAACAATGTCGATACCAGGATGCGCTTCGACAGCGTGATCGTCGACAATTACGCCGGCATGAAGCGCGCCACCGAGGCGATGCTCGAGGCCGGCCACCGGCGGCTTCTGTTCGTGGCGGGAAATCTGCGCTACAGCCCGCGCGAGCGCATGCGCGGCTTCTTCGACGCCGTGTCGGAATGTCCGGACGCGAGCGGCGAGCAACTGGTCATCGGTCATGACCGCCACGAGACCGCGCTTGAATATTTCAAGCGCTATTTCGGCGAGCACGAAAGCTGGGACTGGACCGGCATGGTCTGCGGCAATGACCTGATGGCCATTGGCACGATGCAGGCCGCGCGCGAGAACGGCCTGACAGTGCCGGACGACTTCTCCGTCATCGGCTTCGACGACATCAGCTGGTCGGCGATGACGGCGCCGCGTCTCGACACGATCCGCTATGACCGGATCGGCATGGCCGAGGAGGCGATCCGGCTTCTGCGCCGCAGGATCGAGAAGCCCGATGCGCCGGTCATCAAGGCGGTTCAGGGCGTCACTTATATCGCAGGCGGGACGATCCGGCGGATTGGCGGCTGAACCGCGGGGCGGCGATCGCCCGGCGCCGATGCTCCATTTTCCCAATCCGGCGCCGGACATGACCTCGATCATTGCCGTTTTTTTGCTTCCATCAAGAATGGAGGTGATGAACGGCAAGAGGCCGGGCCGGACGGCCCGCGAAAGGCGCACGCCATGACGTCACGCGAACAGATCAGGCGACTGCTCGTCGCATTTCCCCTCGTCGGCCTGTCGGCCGGGCTTGCCGCGCGCTATGCCGGCGCAGCGGAACTGGCGGTCGCGGCCTTCTTCGTCGCGACACTGCCGGTACTCGCTTTTCTGCTGGCGGATGCTGTCTCCTCGCTGAAGCGCGGCGAATTCGGCATCGACCTCCTGGCGGCGCTGTCGATGACGGGCGCGCTCGCCTTCGGGGAGACGCTGGCCGCAGCCATCGTCGCGCTGATGTATGCCGGAGGCAGCTATCTTGAGGTTCTCGCCGACCGCCGGGCGCGCCGCGAGATGACGGCGCTGCTGGAACGCGCGCCGCGCACGGCGCTGCGCTATCGCGACGGACACACCGAGGAGGTTGCGGTCGAAACCGTCCTGCCGGGCGATCGCCTGCTGATCCGCCGGGGTGATGTCATACCGGCCGATGGAGAGCTTCTCTCGGGCATGGCTGTGCTCGACCAGTCGGCTCTGACCGGCGAGGCCGAGCCGGTGCGCCAGGCCTCCGGCGGAAGCCTGTTGAGCGGGGCGACCAATGTCGGCGATGCCTTCGACATGACGGCGCGGCGCGCGGCCGCCGAGAGCACCTATGCCGGAATTGTCCGCCTGGTGGAAAAGGCGCAGGCCGCGAAAGCGCCGATGGCGCGCCTTGCCGATCGCTACGCGTTGTTCTTCCTGGCCGCGACGCTTGCAGGCGTCGCCGCCACCTGGTGGGTCACCGGCGATCCGCTGCGCGTGGTCGCCGTGCTGGTGGTCGCGACGCCCTGTCCGCTCATCCTCGCCGTGCCGGTCGCGCTGATGTCCGGCGTTTCCTCCGCGGCCCGACGGGGCATATTGCTGAAGGGCGGCAGGGTCATCGAGGCGATCGCTTCCGTTCGTTCCGTGGCGCTGGACAAGACCGGCACGCTCACCGTCGGCCGGCCGGGACTGACGGAGATCCGGTCAGCCGACGGCTATGAACAGGACGCGTTGCTTCAGCTTGCCGCCTCGCTGGATATTGCCTGCAAACATCCGATGGCAAGCGCGCTCGTTGCTGCGGCAAAGCGGAAGGAGCTTTCGCTCAGCCAGCCCGAAAGGGTTGTCGAGACGCCGGGAGAAGGCGTCGAAGGCTATGTCGATGGCCATTATGTGGTGGTCGGCGGGCGGCGCTTTGCCGAGGCGCGCTGGCGCGGCCACGATGTTTCCTGCCGTTGGGAGAAGGCCGCGACGCCGGCCGGCACCTCGGTCGTCCATGTTCTGGTCGACGGAGCGCGCGCCGGCGAACTGCATTTTTCCGATCGGGTGAGGGCCGGCGCCCGCTCGGTGTTCGATACATTGCGCGGCAATGGCGTGGAGAACATCGTGCTCGCGACCGGCGATGCCGAGGCGGCGGCGCGACACATGGCCTCCGGTCTCGGCTTCGACCGTGTGCTCTCGAACCTTTCCTCCGACCAGAAAGTGCTGAGCGTGCTCTCCGAGCGCAAGAACGGCGCGGTGATGATGGTCGGAGACGGCGTTAACGATGCGCCGGCGCTGGCGGCGGCCGACATCGGCGTCGCCATGGGCGCGCGCGGCTCTGCGGCCTCCGTCGAGGCGGCGGATGCGGTGCTGCTTCTGGATGACCTCGGCCTTCTGGTGCCGGTCTTCTCGATCGCCCGCCGCACCATGCGGATCGCCTACCAGAGCATGATCGCCGGCATAGTTCTTTCCATCGCGGCGATGGGCTTTGCCGCCGCCGGCTATCTCGATCCCGTCGCTGGCGCGCTGTTGCAGGAGGCAATCGATCTCGCCGTGGTGCTCAATGCGCTGCGGGCACTGTCATCGGGACGCGAAGCCGCCGACGGATGATGGCCTACCAGCCGACGGTGACGAAGGGCGCCCAGACGCCGGGATGGCTCCAGGACGGATGTTCCGGATCGTCGATCATCGTAAGGATTGACCGGCGGAGCGCCTTTGCGCCGCTGTCATTGTCCGGCATGTCGGCCAGCGCGTCGAACATGCCGGTCGTCAGCGCCACCGTGGCATCGCTCTGCACGGCCCAGTGCGAAACGACGAGACGGCGGGCGCCGGCATAGAAGAAGGCGCGGGCGAGGCCTGACAGGCCCTCCGAGCCCTCACCGCCCTGGCCCTGCGCCGTGTTGCAGGCCGACAGCAGCACCCAGTCGGCGTCGAGCTCCAGCGCTGCGATTTCGCTTGCCGTCAGCAGGCCGTCGCGCATCCCCGCCATGCCGGCGATCTCATCATCGAGCGGCGTCAGCGCCAGCGCGGGCTCGGTGAGGCCGTTCGCTTCCCCGCCCATCAGCCCGTGGGTGGCAAAGGCGATGATCGCGGCATCTTCGAGGGCCGTCCGGGCCAGCGCGTCCTCGTTCGCCGCATCGCCGAGCAGCAGCGTGCCGCTGTCGTCGGCGACTATGGCGTTGAGCGTTTCCAGTTCGAAGCCGGTTTCCGGCAGCGGCGCAAGCCTGAGCCACGCAGGATCCTGCCGGAAATGCGGATTGCCGATGCCGAGAAACCCGCCGACCGGAAGCGAGGCGTTTTCGGCGCGCAGGGCGCGGAGCGTCGAGGGCAGTGGAAGCGTGGCAAAGGCATTGTCGCGGATCGCCCAGTGGGCCGCGGCAAAACGTTCCGGCCCGGTTGCACCGTCATCCGGCGCCTCGGCCACCAGCGCAGCAAAGGGGATCGCCTGCAACGGCCCGTCCGGGGCGATCAGCAGGGTGGCGTCTTCAGGCAGCAAGGCCTGCACCGGACCGAGCGCCTTTTCGTAGAGCGCATGGGAAAGCGCGAGGTCGAACCCGCCCTCCGGCGTCTCGGCCGGCCCGGAACCGAGGTCGAACGGCGTCATCGCGCCGCGCGCGGGCGCGCGCAGCGGTCCGCGCGGATCAAGCGTCTCGCGCAGCTTGCGCACGGTTTCCTCAAGCCAGCCGTCATCGAGCAGGGTCCGGTCCCAGATCACATTTTCACGGGTCACGGCGAAAATATGCAGGCCGCGTTGGGTGAGGAGGTAGGTCACCAGCACTTCATCGGGGCGCAGCAGGCCGCGCGCCTCTTCGAGCGAGAGCGGCCTGCTGGCGACGTGGTTGCGGTATTCGGGATAGGCCGCGTCCAGCTCGGCTTCCACCGCATCAAGGCGTGGCTCGATGTCCGAGAGCAGATCATAGCGCGTGATCTCCTTCTCGCCGGCGCGCTCAAGAATGCGATTGCGTTCCGCAATCAACGCATCGCGCCGGCGCAGCAAAAGGGCGAGTTCATCGGAGCCGGCGCTCATGCGCGCCGTCATCGCCGCGATCGCGCGGCCGGCGCTGCTCTGGCGGGCAAGCTGGATCTGGCGGAAGGCGTCGTCGAGAATGGCCGCGTAATAGCCCTCTCCGGCGGTGCCGGCGTAGCCCTTGGCCAAGGCATCCTCGAAGGGAAAGACATAAGGCCCGGTCTGGTTGAACGCCTCATCGACATTTGCGGCGTCCCTCGGCCCGACAATGGCGCGGGACTCCAGCAGGTCGAAGCCGAGATCGACGGCCTGTTCCATGATTTCGGAGAGGCGCGCGATCTGCTGCTGCTGCAGCCCTTCGGAGCGCGCCGGTATGCCCTTCAGAAAGGCTTCCGCCGCACCGGCCGCGGTTGCGGAAAAGGCGAGCCGCATGTCGAGGTCGTCACGCAATGCGCCCTCCACCGATACGCCGAGGCGGGCGAGACCGGAGGCGGCGGCGGTTGTCTCCAGCAGCGAGGCGGCAGCGGAATAATAGACCTCCTGATAAAGCGCGCGCGCGCGATCCGCCATGGCGAGGCTCTCGGCCGCGCGGGCAAGCCTCAGGCGGGTGTCGGAGAGCTTGTGTTGTGCAAACCTGTCGGAGAGGAAGAGGTCATCGATCTCGTAAAGCGTGGCGAGCGCGGTGTCGACGAAACCGGCCGCGGCCGGTTCCTCGAGCGCGGGCTCGTCGACGGCGCTGATGATGATGGAAACGATCTCGAGAAGATCGACGGCGTCCTCATGGGTGAGTTCCGCGCCCCTCTCCGCAATGACGGCCATTTCCGCCACCACTCCATCAATATCGGCTTCGCTCAGTCCTTCCGATGTCGCGACGATCAGCAGCGATCGCATAACGGCGACGCGCGCCGCGTCGAGATGTTCGGCATTTTCGAGGGCGGCCCTTGCCGTGCCTGCCGCAGCCGCGCGCGCCTCCAGCGTCCATTCCAGCACGGCGAGGCGGGCAAGCGCCTTCGCGCGCAGAGGTGCTGCCGCCGTGGCAATCAGCTCGAGCAATGCGGCGCGCGCCTCGATGTCGAAGCCCTGGGCGGAGAGCGCCTGGGCGAGCAGATAGCGATCGTCGAAATTCTCCGCTCCGGTCAATTCCTCATGGTCGGCGATTGCCGTGCTGAGCGGATCAATCGTCAGCGCCGCCGACGGTACGGCGGAGGAGCGGGCAGAGAGATAGGCCTCCTGAACCCTGAGGGCCGCAAGCGTTTCAGGCGCAAACCGGCCGGGCTCGCCTTCATTGTAGGCTTCCGCCAGGCTGATGCCGGCCGAATAGGACGCGGCCGCCTGCGCGATGAAGCCGAGCCTTGCCTTGGCCCACCCTTCGATCCAGTAGAATTCCGGATAGCGGCTCACAAGCTCGGGGCGATAGGCAAAGGCTGCCTGTGTCGTGTCGAGGGCCGCCGACGCATTGCCGGCATTCAAATGCGCAAGCGCCAGATAATAGGCGAGGCTCGCGCGTTCGATCGGGTTTGCGGGGTTGCGGTCATAGACGGCGATCGCCTCCTCCATCACGGGGGCGGCGGCGGCGTAGTCGCCGTCCTGAAACAGCGTCGAGAACTGCCGGAGAAGCGCCTGGAACGCGGTTTCGTTTTCCTGTCCCCGCGCCGGGACGACGCAGAGCAGAAGCGCAAGCAGAAAGACGGCGAACGGCTGCAGGCGGCCTGATGAAAACGGGCGCTCCAGCGTCAATTCGCCTCCTGCCCTTCGGGCGCGATATAGGCGTCGAGGCGGCCCTCGATCTCGCTCGCCGCTGCCTGGTCGGTGACGAGTTCGGAAATGAGCGCTGAAATATCCGCGCGCGAGATATCGTTCTTGCTCCACAAATGGCTGATCAGGCCGATCATGGTTTTGTCGAAACAACCGCCTTTTTGGTATTTCCAGGCCGTCTCGCCGGTTTCAGTAACGGTTTCCGTCATGCCGCAGCGCACATTCGGCGGCGGATTGCGCCAGATCAGCGAAACGATGTCGGCAAGCGCGGAACTGTCATCGGCGAAATAGGTATGCGCCAGCATGTCCTCGCCGAGATCGGACATGTCGATCGTGTCGAACAGTTCGTCCGTCGTCACGCTGTCGCCGCCCTGTCCGGCGCGCGGCGCATTGCCGTGCAGCTTCCTCGAGGCGACCAGCGCCCAGTCGTTTTCCGAGGTGTAGAGGGTCAGGCGCTCGGCCAGCGGATGGATCGTCTTCATCATCTCCCTGAAAAGGCCGGCATCGACATCGGGCGCGGCGAAGAACACCTGGCCGAAGACCGGGTCGTCGCCTTCCTTAATCCCGTCCCGCAACGCCATCAGTTCCAGCGCGTCGGTCAGCGCGCGGTTGCCCATGCTGTGGGCGACGATGTGGATCGTGTCGGCGCCGGAGCGGGCGCGCAGGTCTTCCAGAAACATGGAAAGCCGCCGGCCGCTGAGCCGGACGACCGCCGTATCGGCGACGTAGCGCACCGTCTGGCCGGCCGACGGCCAGGAATAGAGCACCGGCACGCCGCGATAATCCATGTCATAGGCAAGCTGGGCGGCGCGCTTGGCGGCGGCATCGAACCGGGTGTTGAAGCCGTGGATGAAGACGACGATTTCCTTGCGCTCGCGCCCCGCAAGTTCGCTGCTCATCTTCGAGAAATAGGCATCCGCCTCCATCGGGTCGACCTTCCGGACCATCACGTGTCTGGCGGGCGAGGGGCCGAATTCGAGCTTCCAGATCGAGGGCGTCTCGATGGCGCCCGGCACATGCGTATCGGGAATGGTGACGGTGACCACGCCATATTCGAGATCACCGCGTCCATGGCCATAGAATTCGGCCGGGTCGGCATTGCCGGTGCGCGCGCGGTCGGTGGCGTAGAAGACATCGACGGCGCTGAACCCGCCATCCTGACCGCTGCGCTTGCCCATGCGCGTGGACATGATCGCAAACTGGGCCTGGCCCGCAAATTCCTCGGTGGCTGCCATGTCGCCGCGCAGCCTGGCGACCTCCGCCTTGCGGTTCAGGAGATCGGCGAGGACCTGGCCCGACTGACCGCCATTCCGGCGATAGGCGATCTCGGTATCGAGCACGCGCAAGGCTTCGCGATAGGCTTCCGCCTCGGTGTAGAGCGTTGCCGCAAGATCCAGATAGGGGAGCGGATTGCGGTCAAGCTGCTCGCTCATGCGGATCGCGAAATCGGCCAGTCCCTCGGCTGCTGCCGCCGCCGCTGCCGTTTCGCCGGCCTCGCGCAGGATCTCGAGCCTCAGCGCCGAAAGATCGAAATAGATTTCGGGGTCCGGATCGGGCGAAGCCTCGAGAGCGGCAATGGCCGCATCGACCATGGCAAGACGTTCCGCCGGGGCCTCGACGGCAGCCAGCTCCAGCTCGAAAGCGATCGGGTCGAAGGGCGCGGCTTCCTGGGCGAAGAGCGGCGGCGAAACGATCAGGGAGACGAGGGAGAGGAGGGCAATTCGCGCAAGACGCATGTTTCAGGCCTGTGAAATTGACGATCGAATATCAGCTAGTCTATCGTCAGCCCCGACTAAGTAAACAGCCGATCTGCGCGGAAAGAGCGCAGGCTTCGATCGTTCTTTTAATCGGTTGTATAATATTGTTGTTATTGCTCGGGAATTCTGCATGGGAAAACTGTTCCGTCTGTTCTTGCTGGCACTTGTCCTCGGAGCAAACGCCGCTCATGCCGAATCCCGCGCGCTGATCATCGGCGTCGCCGGCTATGATGATCCCGACATTCCCGATCTGCGCGGCCCCACCAATGACGCGCTCTTGATGCGCGACGTGCTGGATAAATCCGGTTTCATCGATATCACGCTTCTCGGCGATATGCCGGATGCCGATGCCCGGCCGACGCGGGCGGCGATTTTCGAAGCCTTTGCCGGTCTTGCGGAACGGGCGGACGTGGGCGACCAGATTTATGTCCACCTCAGCGGCCATGGCTCGCGCCAGTTGGACCCGCAGGGAGACGAGACCGACGGGCTCGACGAGATATTCCTGCCGGCAGACACGGCGCTGGCGCAGGCCGGGTCCGGTCTTGTGCCGAATGCGATCAGCGACGACGAGATCGGGGCTCTTCTCGCCGGAATCCGCCGGACCGGCGCCGATGTCTTCTTCGTCATGGACAGCTGTCATTCGGGCAGCGGCACGCGCGCCTTCGAACGCGGCATCGCCGACCGGCAGGTCAGTCCCGCCCTGCTGGGCGTCGATC
>NZ_CFHTCS010000131.1:0-10887 GCF_984369615.1 Martelella sp.
TGGGCCTCGGTGTGCCGTTCCTGCTTGCCGCCGTTTTCACCGGCGCCTTGGCAGCAAGATTGAAGACCTTCGGACGCCTCGGGCGTATTCTGCGGACATTCGCCGGAGCGGTTATGATCTTGATGGGAGTCGCCATGATGACAGGATATCTGTCCGCTTTCGCCTTCTGGCTTTTGGAGACGTTCCCGTTGCTGTCTACAATCGGCTAGGCCAACGGCCCGTTGAGGAAATTGTGATTTGACATTCCTGTCGCTGAAAGGCGCAGGCTTGACTTTTATAGGGAGGTAGCTGTGATCTCGAAAACCGAAATCCTGGAGCGGGATATCCTGCGCGTGTTCAGGTATGCCTGCCGGCAAGATCGGCTTGACATCGCCGAATTCATGCTCGCGGCACTGGAAAAGATGGATGGTGAGTATGCGAGGTCTACTGTGAGTAACCGTCCACTGATCGATTCCTATCGCGATCTGATCGAGCCCCGCGACTCTTGAAAGCCGTAAATTCTACGGGCAGGCGCAATCGCCCACCACTGACCAGACGACCGAGATCGCTTTCGTGGCCGACAGTTCCGGCAAATGGCTGTTCCATTGCCACATGCTTGAACATGCGGCAGCCGGAATGAACACCTGGTTTGAGGTGGTCTGATGGGCAAGCGAACTGATGACCGTGGAACCAGACGAATTCTGCCGAAAGGAACATATCAATGATAAAGAGAAGGAACCTGCTCGCCGGTGGCGCGGCACTTACAGCCAGCAGCGCCCTCTACGCATGGGCAGATAGCCGCTTCATCTCACCCTCATCTGGTGCCGCAGGTCGTCCAGTGTTGCAGTTTCCGCCGCTGATCGACACAGTCGACACAGGAAAATTTCTGGTCACTGCCCAGTCAGGCACAACATCCTTCTTTCCGGGCCATCCAGCAGAAACGATTGGCTTCAATCAAGCCTATCTCGGACCCGTGGTTCGGATAAGCAACGGCGCGCTGCGGCCGAGTGTGGAAAACGGACTGTCATGGCCGGTCAGCGCGCACTGGCATGGCCTGGTGGTGCCAGGCAATCACGACGGAGGGCCACACCTGCCCGTCAAACCGGGAGAGGTATGGGCGCCGGACATGGAAATTGGACAGGGGCCCTGCACCGCCTTTTTTCATACCCACATCCATGGTCGAACCGCGCGTGACGTGTACGCCGGACTGGCCGGCGTGCTGCACGTAGCAGACGGGCTCGACGGCGAACGAGGCTTGCCGGAAACCTATGGCGTCGATGACATGACGCTGCTGCTTCAGGATCGCCGCTTCTCCACGGACGGCCAGCTTGCCTACGCCAACTCGATGATGGATATCATGCATGGCATGACCGGCGACACGATACTGGTCAATGGTCAGGCAGGTTCCGTCGCCGCTGTGCCGAAGTCAGTCGTGCGGCTACGCTTGATCAACGGTTCGAATGCGCGGATCTATTCATTGTTTTCCAGCGACGACAGACCCATTCACTTGATCGCAACTGACGGTGGATATCTGCCAGCCCCGGTACAGCTTGAGACGCTCCGCCTCGGACCGGGAGAACGTGCCGAGATTCTGGTCGACTTCTCGGATGGTCATGGCATGTCGCTGATGAGTGAGGGTGACCCCAATGCGGGTATGGGCGGCATGATGGGAAGGGCCCGCGGCCTGCTCGATGAAATAACCGGAGGCAGGCGGTTCGAAGTGCTTCCGTTTCTGGTCGACGAGCGGCTTGCCGCCAAAGTCACCCGCATCCCCGATGTGCTCGGTGGAGATCAACCTGACCTCACAGCCGCCAGGGTGTCAAAGCTGCGCAACTTCTCTCTCGATATGGGCATGCGAGGCGGAATGATGGGATCTGGCGGAATGGGTCGCGGCATGATGGGCGGCATGGCCATCAACGGGCAGCCATTCGACATGAGTATCATCAACGACCGCGTGCGCCTCGGCGACACCGAGAAGTGGGTGATCAGCACCAGCATGCTCGCGCATCCGTTTCATGTTCATGGTGTCTCCTTTCAGGTGATCAGTGAGAACGGAAGAGAACCGCGGCCGGAGAGCCTGGGATGGAAGGACACGGTCGTTGTCGACAGTGAAACGGAGCTGCTTGTCCAGTTCACTCAGCCAGCGGCCGAGGAAACGCCATTCATGTATCATTGCCATATTCTTGAGCATGAAGATGCCGGCATGATGGGGCAATTCACAGTGAGTTAGCCACGCACGGCAGGCTCGCGACAACGTAGAGCCTGGCAATCCTTAATCCGAAAACATTGGACTGTGACGGCAACGCGTGCGGTTTGTTGCATTTGATGAATACCGTCATCAAAACACGCATCGCCCGGTATGTTTTGCTGTCTACGGCTTGCCGGCCCGCAGCCTAATGGCAGAGGGGAATGGAGCCTTTCTACCGCACGTCCGACCGGTCAAGTCATCGACGGAACGGATTGCAGCCTCACTTCATGAGGTACTTGGCCAGTGCGGCAATGGCCAGGATTACCAGAATGGCAATCAGCAGCATCCAGACACCGCCAAGCCCCATAATCCCGCCTCCCATTGTGTCGTTCATCATTTCCGGTCCTCCATGGCTTTGGCCCCTGCGGCCTGCCGTTGTGTAAGCCAGACCACGGCAAGCGGGATGAAAACCCACTGCAGCAGCGGGCTCAGTCCTGTTCCGAACGGCGGCACCAGCGGCATGAGATCGGAGTAGGTCCAGCGCTGCGATATGTTGGTGTAATAATATTCAAAACCAACAGTCAGAGCGATGCCGACCCCAACAAACAACAGTATCTGCCAGGCTTTGGGTGCTTCAAACCAAAAGCGGGATCGTGCGGCAGCGCTGGTAATCCAGAATGCAGTCATGGCGAATCCGACATCCCCGAATGTTGCCGAAGAACAGAGCTTGATGCCTTCCCAATGGTTCATCTCGATCATGCCCGCATAGGTGGGTGCCTGCCAGAACTCCCAGACAAAGTGGAGCAGGAAGGAGAATACGATCACCGAGAATTCGGGCAGGCGTGTCACGTGGTCCATCTGGTTTCCTTAGCATTGGACGGCGAATGTGATTGCTGCATGAGCCTAATGGTTGCGGCGGGAAGAAGGGAAATTGCTACGCGTGTGTATGGTTGATAGCGGATAGCGGCTGCATTCGCAAACCACTGCTTTGCGAGAAAATGTTATACTTTATTCTATTGAGGTCCTTGGCGCCGAAGGTATTAAAGAGACCAGCCAGAACACCCATGCCGCTTGTGCGCGGCGGCCGGCAAGGGAGGCTTCGCCGCTTCTGGCGGCGAAAACCGCGACCCGTCATAACTGCCGGCTTGCCATCCGCGCCCTTGTCCTGCCTTGCTCTTCGCGGCCTCCGGGTCCAGCCCCGAAAAGTGAGGGAGCGCAAACCCGGACAGAGGACCGCGCGCAACGCGGAGAGTGAATGGAAAAAGCCGAACTGGAAGAACTGAGAGAGAAAGTGAATTGTGGGGCCGTCCTGGAATCCGCCGGCTTTGCCGTCGATCTGAAGGAAAGCACCCGCAAAGCGGTCAAATACCGCCGCGGCGGCGACATCGTCATCGTCATTCATGACGGCAAGGGCTGGTTTGACCCCTTGTCGGACGCCAAGGGCGACGTGTTCCGCCTTGTTGAACATCTCGACGGGATCCCGTTCGCCGCCGCCCTTTATGTCGTCGCCGCCCTCATCGGCTTCATGCCGTCAGAGCCCGCCTGGACCCGTCAGGCCAGGGAGAGGATGCTGGACCAGACCGTGGCGGAACGCTGGCAAAGCCGCCGCAAGCCGTGGCGCGGCTCGGCGACATGGCGCTATCTCAGTGAGATGCGCGGTATTCCCGACCCGGTTCTGTGCCAAGCTATTGCTTCCGATGTGCTGCGCGAAGGCCCGCACGGCAGCATGTGGGCCGCCCATAAAGACGATCGCGGCCAGATCACCGGCTGGGAGGAACGCGGTCCGGAATGGCGCGGTTTTGCCAATGGAGGTGCGAAAGTCCTCTTCCGACTCGGGCCCGCCGATGCAACGCATCTTTGCGTTGCCGAGGCGGCGATCGACGCAATGAGCCTTGCGGCAATCGAACAGTGTCGTCCGGGATCGCTTTACCTTAGCACCGGCGGGGGTTGGTCGTCATCGACCGATGCTGCGTTACGCGGGCTCGCCGCCCGCCCGGATGTCCTCATGGTCGCAGCCACCGACGCCAATAGCCAGGGCGAGACCTTTGCCGAGCGCCTGCGGGTTCTCGCTGAGGAGGAAGGCTCCAACTGGCAGCGGCTCAGGCCGCCATCAGATGACTGGAACGCCTCCTTGAAATGGAAGGAATGATGGAGAAGAGAAAAACGAGGACGGCATGCCGCATGCCCGCCGTCCGCCTCAAGGGTGACGCTTCGCCCGGCTGACGCCGGCCCTTGACCCGGCCGGACGGAGAGGCGGCCGCGGGAGGGGGTCCGGAAGGGCTGAAGAAGATGGTGATGCCGAAAGGGTGCGCCGCGCTCCAGCCCGTGACAGGCTTCAAAGGAGCCCGCCATGACCTCTCTCATCCGCAAGATCCATTTCGGCATCGCCGACCGCCATCAGATGTTCAGACTCTTCGACCGCCATGCTGGGCGACCCGACCGCTGGCAGAAAGACGACAGTGCGCTTTACGCCGGCGAATGGTTCGAAATCGCCCGCCCCGAACACGACTACATGCTCGAAATCCTGCCGCCGCTCTGGATGCGCGGCGAGATGTTCGCCATGCGCGAATTCCTGACCGGCAGCATCACCAGCGTCTTCTACACGCTCAGCATCAATGGAGTGACGCGGTTCTTTCACGCCTATTGCGATCTTGCCGATCCACGCTCGCCGTACGAGATGCGCGACGCGATTGTCGAGCGCGAACGCTGGCCGGTCAAGGCGATGACCCGCGAAGAACGGATCGAGCACATCTGGAGTGCCACGCAGGACGACTATCGAGGCTATGCCGGAGGGGCCTTCCGGCCCGAGCATCGAGGCAAGCGAACGGTCATCGTCTACGGTCGCCCGGGGACCAGCTTTCAGCTGCTCGACCACCTGACGGATGAGCAGATTTCGGAAAAGCTGCGCGTTCATTTGCGCCACCTTCCGCTGCCAGCAGCCGCGTGAGGTCCGTCATGTTCACATTTCCGGTTCAAGCGGTGCGCAAGGTTATCGCGCGCGGGGAAGAGGACGCGGCCGCCAATGGCGGCTTTCGCAATCCCTATTACGGCACCAGACCAGGCGAGGGTGAGAAACCCGGCTTCTGGCTTGTGGGAGACGAAGGCGTCTACATCATCTCCAACGGCAAGCTCGCCGAGGGCCAAAAGCCGCTCGTTGTCTATTCGAACGAGTGCCACCCCAAGGGCAGCGACGACTGGTGGGATTACAAGCGCCGGCATTTCGGTGGCGATGACGGCATCGAGTTCATCGATGCCGACCTTGTCGTTCCGAGCTTCAACCGGCACTTCGCCGCGTCCCATCTCGGGATCCAGCTCACCGAGAACGAGATCTCGTTCTCGCTGATCACCCGCTAACTCCGCTTTCAAATCCGCACGCTGGCGACGCCGCTGGGTCCCCTGGCGGCGCGGCTTCGTTCGCCCTCAATCCAGGAGAAACCATCAATGTCAGACCACGACCGCTTCACCCTCGACATGTTTGGCAGTTTGCAGAACGCCTTGTCCTCCGGGCTTGGCTTCGGCGTCGCCGCTTTTGCCGACAGCCCAGAAATCGAACCCGACAAGGGCGTACCGCTGCCGGCGGCAGCGGCCAACCGGTCCAAGAGCCGGCGGCCCGCGGAACGACAAGCCGCCGAAGCGCCCGAGCGCGGCAGCAATTTTCATCTTTCCGGTAGCCGGAACCTCGCCAAGGGCTGGAAAGCCCGAGCGCGCGACAATCTCGCCGCCATCTCGCTCGCTGCTACAATCGCGGCCGAGAACCGGCCCGCGACGCCGGAGGAACAGGCTCGTCTTGTTCACTTCACAGGCTTTGGCGCCTCCGATCTTGCCAATGCGATCTTCTCGCGGCCCGGCGAGGACGGGTTCCGGAAGGGGTGGGAAGACCTTGGCGAAGAGCTGCAGGAGGCCGTGAACGAGGCCGATTACGCTTCGCTTGCCCGCTGCACCCAATATGCCCATTTCACGCCGGAGTTCATCATCCGGGCGATCTGGGAAGGTCTCGAACGGCTCGGCTGGCTCGGCGGTCGCGTGCTCGAACCGGGGATCGGGACGGGGCTCTTCCCAGCCCTGATGCCTGAGCCGTTTCGTGCATCCTCGTTCTTCACGGGCGTAGAGCTCGATCCAGTGACAGCCCGGATTGCCGTGTTCCTGCAGCCGGTCGCCCGCATCATCGAAGGTGATTTCGCGCGTACCGATCTGCCGGCGCACTTCGATCTCGCCATCGGCAACCCTCCCTTTTCCGACCGGACCGTGCGATCCGACCGCGCCTACCGGTCAATGGGCCTGCGGTTGCATGACTATTTCATTGCGCGATCGATCGATCTCCTGAAACCCGGTGCACTTGCCGCCTTCGTCACCTCGTCGGGCACGATGGACAAGGCGGATGCCGCGGCCCGCGAGCACATTGCCAAATCCGCCGATCTGATCGCGGCGATCCGCCTGCCCGAAGGCAGCTTCCGGCAGGATGCGGGAACGGACGTCGTCGTCGACATACTGTTCTTCCGCAAGCGCAAGCCGGGCGAGTCCCCGAGCGACGCGGCGTGGCTGGACGTGGCCGAGGTCATTTCGGCCAGCGAGGAGAGCGAGGCGGTCAGGGTCAACCGCTGGTTCGCCGATCACCCCGATCATGTGCTCGGCCGCCACGCGACCACATCTGGTCCATTCGGTGAGACCTATACCTGCCTGGCAGGTGACGGCGATCTCAAAGCTGCGTTGGACGCCGCAATCCATCTTCTTCCGGAAGCGCTCTATGACGGCGAACCCGGAGAGATCGATTTCGATCTCGAATTCGGTACGACGCCGACCGATGTCGCCAGACCAGGGGACGCCCATGTCCGCGAGGGCAGCTTCTTCATCGCCCCACCGAAAGGGCTGATGCAGGTTCTCCACGGCAAGCCCGCGCCGGTTCCCGTCCGCAAGGGCCGGACAGGCGAGGGGATTTCGGAAAAGCAGATCAACATCGTCAGGAAGCTGATCCCGGTCCGCGATGCGGTGCGCGCGGTCCTCAAGGCCCAGGAGACCGATCAGCCGTGGCGCGATCTTCAGGTGAAGCTGCGCATCGCCTGGTCGAGCTTCGTGCGGGATTTCGGGCCGATCAACCACACGAGGGTGTCGATCTCGGAGAGCGATGCGACGGGCGAAACCCGCGAGACGCATCGCCGCCCGAACCTGCAGCCCTTCCTCGACGATCCCGATTGCTGGCTGGTCGCCTCCATCGAGAATTACGATCTCGATACGGATACCGCGAAGCCCGGTCCGATCTTCTCCGAACGAGTCATTGCCCCGCCATCGCCCCCGGTGATCACCAGCGCCGCCGACGCTCTGGCCGTCGTCCTCAACGAACGCGGCCATGTCGATCCAGACCATATCGCCGAACTGCTGCATCAAGACCGGGAGACCGTCATCGCGGAACTCGGCAGCGCGATTTATCGAGATCCGACAGACGGGTCCTGGCAGACATCCGACGCCTACCTATCCGGACCGGTCCGCGACAAATTGGCGATCGCGGAAGCGGCCGCCGAGCTGGATCCGGCCTACAGGCTCAATGTCGAGGCGCTGGAGGCGGTGCAGCCGGCCGATCTCAGCCCGTCCGAGATCACCGCCCGGCTCGGTGCACCATGGATTCCGGCAAGTGATGTCGTCGATTTTGTGAAGGAGTCGATGGGAACGGATATCACGATCCGGCACATGCCGGAACTCGCCTCCTGGACGGTCGATGCCCGCATGCTGGCCTTCCGGGCCGAGGGCACGTCGGAATGGGGCACCAAGCGCCGGCATGCCGGCGAACTGCTCGCCGATGCCCTCAACAGCCGTATTCCGCAGATCTTCGACACGATCAAAGACGGCGACAGCGAGCGGCGCGTCCTCAATGTCGTAGATACCGAGGCGGCAAAGGAGAAGCTCACCAAGATCAAGGCCGCCTTCCAGCGCTGGGTCTGGTCCGATCCGGGCCGGACTGACCGGCTGGCGCGGGTCTATAATGACCGCTTCAACAATATCGCACCCCGATCCTTCAATGGGGACCATCTCCAGCTACCGGGCGCATCAGGCGCCTTTGTTCTTTATGGCCACCAGAAACGCGGCATCTGGCGCATCATCTCGTCCGGCGCAACCTATCTCGCCCATGCCGTCGGCGCCGGCAAGACCATGACGATGGCCGCCGCCATCATGGAACAACGTCGGCTCGGCCTGATCTCGAAAGCCATGCTGGTCGTGCCCGGCCATTGCCTGGCCCAGGCCGCCCGCGAGTTCCTTGCGCTCTATCCGACAGCCCGGATACTCGTCGCCGACGAGACGAATTTTTCCAAAGACAAACGTCACCGCTTCCTGTCGCGCGCCGCGACGGCCACTTGGGACGCGATCATCCTCACCCATTCGGCCTTCAAGTTCATCGCCGTACCGGCAGTCTTCGAAAAGCAGATGATCGAGGATGAGCTCGCGCTCTACGAAGATCTTCTCACCAGGGTCGAGGGCGACGATCGGGTGTCACGCAAGCGACTGGAACGGTTGAAGGAGGGACTGAAGGACCGGCTGGAATCGCTGGCGACCGTCAAGGACGATCTCCTGACCATTTCCGAGATCGGCATCGATCAGATCATCGTCGACGAGGCGCAGGAATTCCGGAAACTCTCATTCGCCACCAACATGTCGACGCTGAAAGGCGTCGATCCGAACGGCTCGCAGCGGGCCTGGGACCTCTATGTTAAATCCCGCTTCATCGAGACCAAGAATCCGGGCCGCGCGCTGGTGCTGGCCTCGGGCACGCCGATCACCAACACGCTCGGCGAGATGTTCTCGGTTCAGCGCTTCCTCGGATTTGAGGCGCTCAAGGAACGCGGCCTGCACGAATTCGACGCCTGGGCCTCGACTTTCGGCGATGTGACGACCGAACTCGAATTGCAGCCCTCGGGCAAATACAAGCCCGTCTCACGCTTTGCGACCTTCGTCAATGTGCCGGAACTGATAGCCATGTTCCGCTGCTTCGCCGATGTCGTGTTGCCGGAGGATCTGAAGCAATATGTGAAAATCCCCGCCGTCTCGACTGGCAAGCGCCAGATCGTTACCGCAAAGCCGACCGACGACTTCAAGCTCTATCAGCAGGTCCTCGATGCCCGCATCAAGGCCATCGAAATGCGCGAGGGTCCTGCCCAACCCGGCGACGACATTCTGCTTTCCGTCATTACCGACGGGCGCCATGCGGCGATTGATCTCCGGCTGGTCGATCCCGACAATGACAACGAGCCGGACAACAAGCTCAACAAGCTGATCGCCAACGCCTATCGCATCTGGCGCGAGACCGGCGCCAATACCTACCTGACCCGCGAGGGAAAGCCTTTCGAGTTGCCCGGTGCGGCGCAAATGATCTTTTCCGATCTCGGCACGATCAGCGTCGAGAAAAGCAGAGGCTTTTCCGCCTATCGCTGGATCCGCGACGAGCTCGTCCGGCTCGGTGTCCCGCCGTCGGAAATCGCCTTCATGCAGGATTACAAGAAGACCGAAGCCAAGCACCGGCTGTTTGCCGACGTGAACGCGGGCAAGGTCCGCTTCCTGATCGGCTCATCCGAGACCATGGGTACAGGTGTCAACGCCCAGCTTCGCTTGAAGGCGCTTCACCATCTCGACGTGCCCTGGCTTCCCGCCCAGATCGAGCAGCGCGAGGGCCGCATTGAGCGGCAGGGCAATCAGCATGACGAGATCGACATTTTCGCTTACGCCACCGAAGGCTCGATGGATGCGCAGATGTGGCAGAACAACGAGCGCAAGGCCCGGTTCATCGCTGCGGCGCTGTCCGGCGACACATCCGTCCGCCGGCTCGAAGATCTGGGCGAGGGGCAGGCCAACCAGTTTGCCATGGCCAAAGCGATCGCTTCCGGCGATCAGCGCCTGATGCAGAAGGCAGGCCTCGAGGCCGATATCGCCCGGCTCGAACGCTTGCGCGCCGCGCATAGAGACGATCTCTTCGCCGTTCGCCGCCAGATCCGCAATGCCGAGCGCGATATCGAGCACGACGCGCGGCGGATCTCCGAGATCGGCAAGGACATCGAACGCAGGATTCCGACAGTAGGCGAGGCCTTCGCCATGACCGTGGGCGGCCAATACTTCACCGAGCGCAAGCCCGCCGGCCGGGCATTGATGAAGGAAATCATGACGCTGGTACATCTTCAGGAAGAGGGCGAAACGGTCATCGCAAATATAGGCGGCTTCGATCTCGTCTTCTCCGGCAAGCGCTACGTTCAGGGCGACTTCCAATATGACGTTGCACTCGTCCGGACCGGCGTGGAGACCGACATCGACCTTGCGCTAACCGTCACGCCGCTCGGTGCGGTCTCGCGCATCGAGCATGTGCTTTCCGGCTTCGAGGACGAGCGCTCGCAATACCGCTTCCGCCTCGATGATGCCAAGCGCCGGCGGGCCTCCTATCAATCCTGCCAGGGCGGAGAATTCGGCTTCGAAGACGAGCTTGCCGAGAAGCGCCAACAACTCGCCGAAATCGAGGCCGATCTGGCAGATGAGGTGTTGAAGGAGGGGGAGAAGGCCGGGGCGGCGGCATGAAGAAGAAGGAGGAAAGGGACCGGTCGCAGATCGGTTGGGCTCGGTGATGCTGTCGCTCAACCGCCGCCTGCGCCATCCCGGCCCGTCGTTCTTCGCAGGGCTGGCCAGCCCCGCTCACCCGGCCGGGCAGGGACGCTCGGCCGCAGTTGCACCGGCCCGCCCGCTCCGCGGTC
>NZ_CFHTCS010000132.1:0-10798 GCF_984369615.1 Martelella sp.
AGCCAGGTCGGCTGCACGCTCACCTGTTCCTTCTGTCACACCGGCACGCAGCGTCTGGTGCGCAATCTGCGGCCGGAGGAAATTCTCGCGCAGCTTCTCGTCGCCCGTGACGCGCTCGGCGATTTCCCGAACCGCGATGCGCCGAACGGCGCCTTCATTCCCGAATCCGACCGCAAGGTCACCAATATCGTGATGATGGGGATGGGCGAGCCGCTCTATAATTTCGAGGCCGTGAAGAAGGCGCTGCTGATCGCGTCGGCCGAAGACGGGTTGTCGCTGTCGAAGCGGCGCATCACGCTGTCGACCTCCGGCGTGGTGCCGGAAATCTACCGCACCGGCGACGAGATCGGCTGCATGCTGGCGATCTCGCTGCATGCGGTGCGCGACGACCTGCGCAATATCCTGGTGCCGATCAACAAGAAATATCCGCTGGAAGAGCTGATCGGGGCCTGCCGGGAGTATCCGGGGCTCTCGAACGCGCGCCGCATCACCTTCGAATATGTGATGCTGAAGGACGTCAATGACAGCCTGGAGGATGCGCGCGATCTGGTGAAACTGCTGAAAGGCATTCCCGCCAAGATCAATCTGATCCCGTTCAATCCCTGGCCGGGGTCGAACTACCAGTGTTCCGACTGGGAGACGATCGAGCGTTTCGCCGATTTCATCAACCAGGCCGGCTATGCCTCGCCGATCCGGACCCCGCGCGGTCGCGACATTCTCGCGGCCTGCGGACAACTGAAATCGGAATCGGAACGCATGCGCAAGACCGAACGTCTGGCCTATGAGGCGATGATGATCGCCAATCACGGGGACTGAGGAGAGGCGCTGCGTTCGCGCTTGTTCCCTATACTCGCTCCCCTCCGGGGCGAGAAGTTTTGGCGGCTGTGCGGCGAGGTGCCGTCGTGCTCGGCCGCGCGTTCGGCCTGCGAGCCCGCGACCAATCGATAGCGTCGCTCAAGTCCTCGTCTGCCTCAAACCGCCTGTCAAGTTCTTGTGCCTTCATGGCTGTCGATCTTGTTTCACCGCCCCTGCGTCAGCAAAATTTTCACCGCGAACAGCGAGAACACGCCGGCGAACAGATAGTCGATGGCGCGCAGCACGCGTTTGTGAGCCATCAGCCAGCCGGAGAGGCGGTCGGCGGCGACGACGATGGCGATCGTCGGCAGAAGCGCCACGGCGATGAAGGTGAAACCGAGGAAAATCAGCTTTCCGGTGACGTTCGGATCGCCAGCTTCCACGAACTGCGGCAGGAAGGTCATGAAGAAGATGATGATCTTCGGGTTCAGCAGGTTCACCCAGAAGCCGCTTGCGATTGCCGCTCGCACGCGTCCCCGCCGGCGCTCCGTTCTCGCTTCCGCCTCCAGCACGAAATTGCTGCCCTTGCGGATCGCCATCACCGCGATCCAGAACAGATAGGCCGCGCCGCCGGTCTTCAGGATCATGAAGGCCGTCGGCGAGGCGACGATCAGGGCGGAGACGCCAAAGGCGACAAGCATTGTGTGCACGCAAAGGCCGAGATTGGTGCCGATCAGCACGGCAAGGCCCGCGACCCGGCCTTCCTTCAGCGCCTTGTTGATCGACAGCGTCATGTCGGGTCCAGGGGTGAGCGCCAGGAGCAGGGTTGCCGCCGCAAAGGCGAGAAGCACGGGGAGGGAGGGAATGAAATCCATGAGAACCGTCGAAACCTGGAACGCCGGCCGCGCGTTCACCGTTCAAGATGATTGCCGATAAGGTTAACAATCTGTAATGAGAGCGGAGCGGTTTGGCAACAATCCGCATTGAGGCTAAAGGGCCGCCGCCAGGACTGAAGGACGATATTCTTGCGCATTCTCGATGAAGCCTTTTTCCCGGAATTGCCGAATTATTACCGCGGCAAGGTGAGGGAAAACTACGACCTGCCGGACGGGCGCCGGATCATCATCACCACCGACCGAATCAGCGCCTTCGACCGGGTCCTGGCCTCCATTCCGCACAAGGGGGCGATCCTGACGCAGATCGCGCGCTTCTGGTTCGATGCAACCGGCGATATCGCCGAGAATCACGTTGTCGCCTATCCGGATCCGAACGTCGTCGTCGGCAAGCGACTCGATATCCTGCCGGTCGAGATCATCGTGCGCGGCTATCTCGCGGGCGCCACCGACACTTCGCTCCTGACCCGCTACAAGCGCGGCGAGCGCCGGATTTACGGCTTCGATTTTGCCGATGGCATGCGCGATAACGAAGCGCTGCCGGAGGCCATCATCACGCCGACCAGCAAGGCATTCGACGGTGGCCATGACGAGCCGCTGACGGCCGACGAGATCATCGGACGCGGTCTCCTGACGAGGGCGCGCTGGGACGAGGTCTCGGAAAAGGCGCTGGCGCTGTTTGCCCGTGGCCAGGAGATGGCCGCGCGACGGGGGTTGATCCTTGCCGATACGAAGTACGAGTTCGGCATCGATGCTGACGGCAATCTCCTGCTTGCCGACGAGATCCACACGCCTGATTCGAGCCGTTACTGGATGGCAGACAGCTATCAGGCACGGTTTGAAGCCGGAAAGCGGCCGGAAAGCTTCGACAAGGATTTCATCCGTTCCTGGGTCGTCGAGCGCTGCGATCCCTATTCCGACCCCATCCCTGAAATCCCGCGCGAAGTCATCGAGGCGGCCTCCGGCGTTTATGCCCAGGCGTTCGAGATGATCACGGGCAAGCCGTTCGTGCCGGATGAAGGCGGAGCAAGCGTCAAGGATCGGGTGCGCGCCAATCTCGCCGCCTATTATCCGGAGGCTTCCTGGGGAGAGGCGTGATGCGCAGACCGCGGCGATCGGCAGAAGAAACGCGTGAGGCCATCCTCGAAACGGCCGAACGCCTGTTTCGCGCGCGCGGGTACAGTGCGGTTTCGATCGCCGATATCGCGGGCGAGCTCGGCATGTCGCCGGCAAATGTCTTCAAGCATTTCCGCAGCAAGCTGACGCTCGGGCGCGCCATAGCCTATCGGCATGCCCGCCGTCTCGCCGAGCGCTGCTCGATCGAGGATCTTTCAGACCCGCCGGACCGGCGGCTGACGATCTTTCTCTCCCGGCTTTCGCGCGAACATGTGCGCGACAAGCGGGAGAACCAGTACCTGTTCGAGATGATCCCGCTGGTGCTCGAGGACCCGGAAAAGGGTGGCCGGATCTATCGCCGTCTTGTGGAAGACAAGCTCTGCTCGTTGATCGCCGAAGGCATGGAGGAGGGGATTTACGGACCGGGCAATCCTGCGCTTGATGCCGCCGCGATCGTCGACATGCTGGGCTGCGTCCTGAACCCCCGCATGATCGCATGTGCCGATCCCGCAACACTGGCTGATAAAACGCAGTTGATCGTCGCCCTTGTCGACGGGGGGTTGAAAAATCGCGTTGTAAAGTGACGTTATCTGCGATACGTCACCAATGAGATTCGTTTTCAGCGTTGTGGCGAGCTTCTGCCGCAATCGCCGACACGTGAGATATTGAGTTTCTGCGCCGTCGGGATTGTGTTAAGAACATGGCCATTGATTGATTTTCATTTCTGGATAGGTGCCCATGCTGTCGCGCAAGCTTCCAATTGCCGCTCTTAGTGTTCTTGCAATGGCGCTCAGCGCTTGCAGTGATGACGGTAAGCAACAACAAGGCGGCATGCAGATGCCGCCGCCCCAGGTGGGCGTGATCACGCTTGAAAAGCAGTCCGTGCCGATCACCACGACGCTTCCGGCGCGCGCGGTCGCCTACCGGTCTGCCGAAATCCGGCCGCAAGTCAGTGGCATCATTACCGAAAAGGCCTTCAAGGACGGCGCCTTCGTCCAGCAGGGAGACCTTCTCTACCAGATCGAGCAGGATACCTACGAGGCCAATCTGGCCGTGGCGCAGGCCTCGCTCGACAAGGCCAATGCCACCGTGCCCGGCCTCGAGGCCAACTACGAGCGCTACAAGCGCATCGTCAACCAGGGCGCCACCGAAATCCAGCTGACCGACGCGCGGACCGCCTACGAGCAGGCGCTGGCCGATGTCGAATCAGCCAAGGCTTCAGTGAAGACGGCCGAGATCAATCTCGGCCACACCGACATCACCGCGCCGTTCGAAGGCGTCCTGGGCGTCTCCAATATCTCGATCGGCAACCTTGCTTCGCCGTCGTCATCCACGCCGCTCGTCAGTCTCAACCAGCTCGATCCGATCTATGTCGACATGTACGAGTCGGCCGCCCAGGTGCTGAGCGCTTCCGGGAAGTATCCGGACTTCAAGAGCGAGCGGGACCTTTCGAGCGTGAAGGTTGTCGTCAAGCTCGACGACGGCAGCGACTATTCGGTCGCCGGTCATCTCGACGTCTCCGAGCGGACGGTGAACGAATCGACCGGCACGGTCAATCTGCGCGCCGTGTTCGACAACCCCGACAACGTCCTGCTTCCCGGCATGTTCGTGCGCGCAACGCTGACCGTGGCCGAGGAAGAAGGCTATCTCATTCCCCAGCTTGCGGCCCAGATCGAGGCCGGCGGCAAGGTCTCGGCGATGTTCGTCACGAACGACAACAAGGTCGAGACGCGCGTGTTCCAGAATGTCCGGGTATCCAACGACTCCTGGCTGGTGACCGACAAGGTGTCGGACGGCGACCGCCTGATCGTCGATGGCTTCCAACGTCTGGTGGGCGGCATCACCGATGTCACGCCTGTGCCGGTCAAGATCAACGAGGACGGCGTCGTGGTCGATGCGAATTCGGACTCCGGTTCGTCCTCCGGATCAGGCTCGGGCGGCGGCGCGTCGGGCTCATCGTCATCAGGCGGAAACGGCTGAGCGTGAAGGTGTTCAGGCCCTAGAACCCAAGCGCTCGAGGAATATTGAATGGCTAATTTCTTCATCAACAGACCGGTTTTCGCCTGGGTGATCGCAATCGTGATCATGCTGATCGGCGGTCTCGGTATCTCGCAGCTGCCGATCTCCCAGTATCCGCAGATTGCGCCGACGACCATTTCCCTTCAGGCATCCTTCCCGGGCGCAAGCGCCAGGACGGTCGAGACAACGGTGACGAATGTCATCGAGGACGGGCTTTCCGGCTTCGATGACATGCTCTACCTGACGTCGAACTCCAGCCCCGGCCTGTCTCAGATTTCGGTCATCTTCGGCCCGAGCATCGATCCGGAAATCGCCCAGGTGGAGGTGCAGAACAAGCTGCAACTGGTGCAGCCGCAGTTGCCGGACATCGTCCGCAGCCTCGGCATCACGGTCAACCGCTCCTCCTCGAGCTTCCTCATGGTCGTGGCGCTGACGGATGAAAGCGGCAACTACTCCGCCGCCGATCTCGGCAACATCATCGACAGCACGATCAACGACCCGATTTCGCGCCTTGACGGCGTCGGCAGCGTGCAGGGCTTCTACACGCCCTACGCCATGCGCATCTGGCTCGATCCCTACAAGCTTAACCAGTACAATCTTACGGTTTCCGACGTTTCCAACGCCATTCAGGCGCAGAACCAGCAGGTCGCCGTCGGCGATGTGGGCGACAATCCCGTGGTCAAGGGACAGCAGCTCAGTATCACGGCGGTGTCCTCGAGCCAGCTCGAAAACGTCACCGAATTCGAGAACATCATCCTGCGCACCACCGAAAATGGCGCGACGGTGACGATCTCCGATGTCGGGCGGGTCGAACTCGGCCAGCGTTACTATCAGTTCAGCACGTTCTACAACGGGCTTCCCGCCGCCGGTTTCGCCATCGAGCTCGCCAACGGCGCCAATGCCGTCCAGACATCCGCGCGCGTGATCGATTTCATGAACTCGATCAAACCGACCCTGCCGGAAGGCGTCGACATCATCTATCCTTACGACACGACGCCCTTCGTCAAGCTGTCGATCGAGCAGGTGGTGCATACGCTGTTCGAGGCGATCGTGCTCGTCTTCGTTGTTCTGCTGGTCTTCCTGCAGAACCTGAGGGCGACGCTGATCGCGACGCTTGTCGTGCCGGTCGTGCTTCTCGGCGCCTTCGGCGTGCTCGCCTTTGCCGGCTTCTCGATCAACACGCTGACCATGTTCGCCATGGTGCTGGCGATCGGGCTTCTGGTGGATGACGCCATCGTCGTGGTGGAGAACGTCGAGCGCATCATGCACGAAGACGGGCTTCCGCCGAAGGAGGCGACCCAGAAATCGATGGGCGAGATCTCCGGCGCTCTGATCGGCATCGTGATGGTGCTGACGGCCGTGTTCATTCCGATGGCCTTCATCGGCGGCTCCACCGGCATCATCTATCGCCAGTTCTCGATCTCGATTGTTGCCGCGATGATCCTCTCCGTGCTTGTGGCGATGATCTTCACGCCGGCGCTCTGCGCGACCATGCTGAAGCCGGTCGACCCGACCAAAAAGGATCGTGGTCTTTCCGGCATGTTCAACCGCGGCTTCAACAGCGTCACCGACGGCTATACGCGCGCCGTCGGCTTCCTGCTGAAAATCCCGCTGATCGTCTTCGCGGTCTTCGCCGTGCTTCTCTTCGGCGTCTATCACTACTTCATGCAGCTCCCGGAATCCTTCCTGCCGGATGAGGACCAGGGGTCGCTCTTCGTGATCATCAACCTCCCGACGGGGGCGACCACGGAACGCACCCAGGCGGTCAGTGACCAGGTTGCGAGTTACTTCCGGAACGAGGAGAAGGACGCGGTCGAGGCCGTCTTCAACGTGCTCGGCTTCTCCTTCGCCGGGCAGGGCCAGAACTACGCGATGAGCTTCATCGAACTGAAGCCCTTCGAGGACCGCACCACGGAAACGCTGACGGCCGCGTCGGTGGCCCAGCGTGCAAATGGCTTCTTCTACACGCATGTCCGCGATGCTCAGGTCTATGTCGTCCAGCCGCCGGCAATCCCGGGTCTCGGCCAGTCGACCGGCTGGACCGGCTACGTGGTCGACAGCGGCAACCAGGGACAGGCGGCAACGCTCGCCACGACCCAGCGCATCATCCAGCAGATGAATGGCGGCGGCATCGCCGCGCAGGTTCGCACGGATACCTTGCCGAACGAGACGCAGATGCTCATCGATATCGACGAGCAGCGCGCCGGCGCCTATGGCGTCAGCATCGCGGAGGCGACCGGCATGCTTTCGACGATCTATGCCGGCACGAATATCAACAACTTCACCCTGAACGACAAAGTAAAGAAGGTTTACGTGCAGGGCGATGCGCCCTATCGCATGCAGCCAGAGGATATCTACAAATGGTATGCCCGCAATTCGAGCGGCGAGATGGTGCCATTCTCGGCCTTTACCGATATCGACTGGACCACCGGCGCACCGTCGCTGTCGCACTATAACGGCAACACTGCCGTCGATATCCAGGGCTCGACCAACCCGGGATTCAGTTCGGGCGAGGCGATGAACCAGCTTGTCTCCATGGTCGAGTCGGCGCCGGGCGGCTTCACCGTCGCCTGGACGGATATGTCGTTGCAGCAGGTGATCTCGGGTAATGAGGCGGCGTATCTCTATATCGTCTCGATCGTCTTCGTGTTCCTTTGCCTTGCCGCACTCTACGAGAGCTGGAGCATTCCGTTCTCGGTCATTCTGGCGGTCCCCGTCGGCATTCTCGGCGCGGTCGTTGCGGCCAACCTCGACGGTCAGGACAACGACATCTACTTCAAGGTCGGTCTGCTGACGACGATGGGCCTTGCGGCGAAGAATGCGATCCTGATTGTCGAATTCGCTCGGGAGCAGAGCGAGAAGGGCGACTCGCTGTTTGATGCGGCCATCCATGCGGCGCGGATGCGTCTGCGACCGATCATCATGACCTCGCTCGCCTTCATTCTCGGCGTCACGCCGCTGGTGCTGGCGACCGGCGCGGGCTCAGCCGCACAGAACGCCATCGGCATCGCCGTCTTCGGCGGCATGCTGGCGGCAACGACCTTGGGCATCTTCTTCGTGCCGTCCTTCTTCGTCGCCGTTTGCCGCGTCATGGGCATCGGCAAGAAGGAAGACAAATCGGCAGAAGAGCAACAGATCGTTTAAAAGAAAATTAACGATATTGCGCCGGCCTCGCGCCGGCGTCTAAAACAGTAAGGGTAGGCGGCCCGGGTTCGGGCTTGCCGAGATGACAGGATTGAGACCATGGTGTTGAGCCGCGTTACCCCCGTTCCGCTTTTGCTGCTGCTTCTGGCCGGCTGTGCCGTCGGTCCGGACTATGTGGCGCCGGCAACAGCCTTGCCGGACAAGTTTTCCGAAGGCAGCAGCCAGAGCGTCGGCGACGTTACTGATGTCGCGTGGTGGAAGAGCTTCAACGATCCGCTGCTGAATTCCTATGTCGAGGCCGGCATGGCGCAGAACCTGTCGGTGCTGCAGGCACTGGAGGCGATCGTGCAGGCGGAGGCCAATGTCGTCACCTCGACGGCCGGCGCCTTCCCGCAGGTCAATCTTCAGGCCTATGACACCGGCGCCGGCGCAGGCGGTGACGGGGCCTCCGCGCAGGCCCGCAAGACCTCGAACACCTTCGGTGGTTCGGTGCCGGTCTCCTGGGTTCTCGACCTCTTCGGTCTCTATCAGCGCGCCGGCGAGGCGGCCATGGCCCAGTTGGACGCGGCCTATGCGAGCGCCGACGTCGCCAAGCTGACGTTGATTTCCAGCCTGATTGATTCCTACATCAATGCCCGACTCTATCAGGAACGCCTGGCGATCGCGCGCTCCAACCTGAAGAGCCGCCGCGAGACGCTGCGCCTGACCCAGTTCCAGCTGGATGCCGGGGCGGCTTCGAGGCTTGATGTCGTTCAGTCGGAAGGTCTGGTGAACGCGCAGCTTTCCACCATTCCGCAGCTTGAGGCCGCCTATCGTCAGCAGGTCTATGCGCTGTCGACGCTGATGGGCCTGCCGGCGGCAACCCTGATCGACCAGATGAACAAGGTGAAGCCCATCCCGGTCACCCATGCGCGTCTTGCCTCCGGCGTTCCGGCGGACCTGATCCGCAACCGGCCTGATATTCGCGAAGCCGAACGCAATCTTGCCGCGGCGACCGCCGCGATCGGCGTCGCCGAGGCCCAGCTCTATCCGATGATCTCGCTGAACGGCACGCTGCAGGCCAGCGTTTCTGCCAATTCGCTTGGCAATGCCGGTCAGACCTCCTGGTCCTTCGGACCGACGCTCAGCCTCCCGATTTTTGACGGCGGCGCCCTGCGCGCGAATGTCTCGAGCGCGGAATCGCAGGCCCGGCAAGCCTATCTCGCCTGGAAGCAGACGGTGCTCAAGGCCGTACAGGAAGTCGAGACGGCGCTTGCCGTCGTCACCCGCGACGGGCGGACCGTGTCGGCCCTGCGGGCAACCGTCGCCTCCTACCGCGACGCCCTTGAACTGTCGACCTCGAGCTACCGCGACGGCGCGACCTCGCTGCTCGATGTGCTCGATGCCCAGCGCGCCGTCTCCGATGCCGAGGCCAGCCTTGCCGACGCGATCGCGCAACAGGCCGGTGACTTCGTCGCCCTCAATGTTGCGATCGGCGGCGGTTACGCGGCCCAGTAAACCGGCCCTTCAGCCGGTTTTGAATTTGTCTCTCCAGCTTGGCAACGCTCCCCTATGCGGGAGCGTTTCTGCTTCATAGACCCCTCGGGCTATTGCCCGGGCCATCGTCCGCATCGCCTCATGGCAGATCTCGGCCAAGGCGAAATCATCGGGCGCCGGTTTCTCGCCGGTCGCCGCGGCAAACACCGTGTCGCCGTCATAGGGCAGGTGCGCAGGATGGATTGCGCGGGCAAAACCGTCATGGGCCATGATCGCCAGGCGGTAGGCCTGCTGCTTGGTCAGCGTGGCATCGGTTGCAACCACGCCAAGAGTCGTTGCGGTGGTCGGCCCGCCCTTTATCGCAATCGGCAACGCATCATCCGGTATCGAAACCGGCAATCCCAGCCCGCCGAACTCGTCTCCGTCTTCAAGTGCTGCCGCCCAGAAATGCGGGCCGCTGCCGATCGTCACGCTGCCCATGGCATTGACGGCGACAAGCGCGCCGACCCTGAAACCCGAAGCGGTCTCAGAGCTCGCCGATCCGAGTCCCCCCTTGAGGTTGACCGTCGTTGCGCCTGCTCCGGCGCCAACCGTGCCGAGGGCAAAAGGCCCGGTCTTTGCCGCCCGATAGGCGTCATAGCCCAGATCGCGGTAGGGCGCGTGCAGGCCCCAGTTCTTGTCGCCGCCGTTCAGGAGATCCATAAGGATGGCGCCGGGCACGATCGGAATTCGGGCAGGGCCGAGCGCCAGGCCGCGCCCGTCCGCCCTGAGGCCTGACTGAACGCCGCCGGCGGCGTCGAGGCCGAACGCGGAACCGCCGGCCAGAACGAAGGCATCGACGGTCGCAACCGTCCGGCCAGGTTCGAGCAGCAGTTGGTCGCGGCTGCCCGGAGCGCCGCCGAGGGACAGTCCCGAAGCGGTGACGGGCCGGTCAAAAACGATGGCCGTCACGCCGGAGGCAAGATTGCGGTCCTCGGCGTTGCCGACGCTTATGCCGGCGATGTCGGTAATGAGATTGCGCATGTCTGCTTCCCCGTTGGTCGCCATACCGATATCAGCAAACCGGAGGGATCGGTCGCTGGAAAGAGGAAAGAGTCGGATTTTTTCAGATTTTTGAAGAATGCGTGTTGACTTTAAAGGTCGGCTCACCCTATATGCGCATCACCGACGGGGTCGACGGTCGCTCTCGCGACGAACGATGTTGACCTCACCTCCGCCGATTAGCTTTGCTGATTGACGTGTTTGAACTTCAGGGTTTTGGCACGCGGAATGGTATTTGGATGCGATAACCTTCGCATCGGTTATTTGGACAATTGAATATTTGAAGAAAGAGAAACGTGGCGAGCGGCTTTGTC
>NZ_CFHTCS010000133.1:0-10766 GCF_984369615.1 Martelella sp.
CGCAACCGCGATCTTCTTCGTGCCTTCAGGCCTGCCCGGACGTGCGACGCTTGAGCTTTTCGCAGCCGCCCACCTTGCGGCAAGCCTTCTTGCGCTTCTCGTCTACGGGGTCTTCGCCCGCGCGCTTCTTGCCCGCGTCAACCGGCGGCTTGACCGCTCGCGCCAGGAACGGATAGCCAGGCTGCTGCGTTCGGGACTTCCAAGCGTATCCGCCCGCTTTCGCAGGGATGCGGCCTGAGCCGACGCTCGCCTGTGGATTGTGACCGCCCGTCATCAAAGCTTAGCAGTAACCGTCTAGTTCGGGGGCAAGGCGCGCGTCCGCGCGCCGTCAGCGACGGAGCCGCCGATGAGCACTGCCGAACAGGATTTCCGCCAGACCGAGAAGACCAGCCGGCTGAACGCGGCCCTTCTTCAGCACAAGGCCTTTTCGAAGGAAGGGTTTTCGGAACGCTTCTTCGGCCTTTTGTTCTCGGGCCTCGTCTACCCCCAGATCTGGGAGGATCCGGATGTTGATATCGCGGCGATGGAGCTCGGACCGGAACATCGCGTCGTCACCATCGGCTCCGGCGGCTGCAATGTGCTGGCCTACCTGACGCGTGCGCCGGACCATATCGATGTCGTCGATCTCAACACCCACCACATCGCCCTCAACCGGCTGAAGCTCACCGCCTTTGCGCGGCTGCCGGACCATGAGGCCGTGCTGCGGCTCTTCGGCAATGGCGCGAAGGGCAGCGTGCGGGTCTACGACACCCATATTGCGCCTCATCTCGACGCCGAGACCCGCAAATACTGGGAAAGCCGAGACAGCCTCGGCCGACGGCGCATTACCGTGTTCGAGCGCAATATCTACCGCACGGGCCTGCTCGGCAACTTTATCGGCGCGGGCCATGTCGTCGCCCGGCTGCACGGCGTGAAGATTTCCGAACTGACGGAGGCGAAGTCGCTGCGCGAGCAACGCCGTTTCTTCCAGGAAAAGATCGCGCCGCTGTTCGACAAGCCGCTCATTCGCTGGACCACGTCGCGCAAGTCCTCGCTGTTCGGTCTCGGCATTCCGCCGCGCCAGTACGAGGAGCTTGCCCGCGCCAGCACCGACGGAACGCTGGCCTCGGTGCTTTGCCAAAGGCTGGAAAAGCTCGCCTGCCATTTCTCGCTGAAGGATAATTACTTCGCCTGGCAGGCCTTTGCCCGCGCCTATCCGAACGATGGCGAAGGCCCGATGCCCACCTATTTGCAGAAGGAAGCCTTCCCGCTGATCCGCGACAATGCGGACCGGGCGAGCGTGCATCACGCAAGCTTCACCGAACTGCTGCGGGAAAAGCCGGCGGCCAGCGTCGACCGCTATGTTCTGCTCGATGCCCAGGACTGGATGAATGACGGCCAGCTCAACGATCTCTGGCGCGAGATCACACGCACCGCGCGCGACGGCGCCCGCGTCATCTTCCGCACGGCCGCCGAACCTTCGGTCATCGAGGGTCGCCTGGCGGACGAGACCGCTGCAGGCTGGCGCTATCTCGAGGCGACCTCGCGCGAGCTCGGGATGATGGACCGTTCGGCCATCTATGGCGGCTTCCACATCTATGAAAAGGTCTGACATGGCCGACGCGCACGAGACCGCCGGCAACCAGGCGGAAGCCATGGATGCGATGTATCGCTATCAGCGGCACATCTACGATCTCACCCGCAAATACTACCTCTTCGGCCGCGACCGGATGATCGACAGGCTTGCGGTGCCCGAAGGCGGAACGGTGCTCGAAGTGGCCTGCGGCACGGGGCGCAATCTCAAGAAGATCGCCGCCCGCTATCCCGACGCGCGCCTTTGCGGTCTTGATATTTCCGAGGAGATGCTGATCTCCGCGCGCGCGAATTTTGCCGGCGGGAAGGCGCAACCGCTGTTCCTGGCCGCCGACGCCTGCCGGTTTTCGCCGGCGCGCTTCGGCGTCGCGGGCTTCGACCGCATCGTCATCTCCTATGCGCTGTCGATGATCCCGCAATGGCCGCTTGCCGTCTCCGCCGCGCTCGATGCCCTCAACAGCGGCGGTTCGCTGCATGTCGTCGATTTCGGCCAGCAGGAGGGCCTGCCGCGTCTTTTCCGCGCCGGTCTTCACCGCTGGCTCGGGCACTTCCATGTGACCCCGCGCGCAAGGCTCCACGGCGTGCTTCAGGCAGAAGCCGCCGCGCGCGGCGCCGCTTTCCGCTTCGAGACCATCGGCCGCGGCTATGCCTGGCACGGCGTGATCACGCGCGCGTGATCATCGGCCAGGTTGCTTCAGCGCCTTCTTAATGAAAGCTTAGGTGGTCTGATATAGCTTGCGGGGCATATTTGCGCGCCCGCCGGCCACGGCTGGCCGAGATTCACTTGAGGAGACGCCCATGATTTCCAGAACCATCCGAGCGGTTGTGGTGGCCGCCGGTCTCACTTCGCTCTTTGCCGGTTCCGCCGCCGCCCAGCAATGCGGCGGCGATTTCTCGCGCTTTCTGTCCGGCGTGAAATCCGAAGCCGTGCAGCGCGGGCTTTCGCCGAACGCGGCCGACGCCGTGCTTTCCGGCGCCTCGGTGAGCCAGAGCGTTCTGAAGATGGACCGCGCCCAGGGCGTCTTCAAACAGACCTTCCTCGAATTCTCGCAGCGCACCGGCAGTTCGGCCCGCCTGAATATCGGCAAGCAGAAGATCCAGCAATATGCCGGGACTTTCGATCGCGCCCGGCGCGAATTCGGCGTTCCGGCCGGCGTACTGACGGCCTTCTGGGCGATGGAAACCGACTTCGGCGCCGTCCAGGGCAATTTCAACACACGCGATGCGCTGGTGACCCTTTCCTACGACTGCCGCCGTCCGGAAATTTTCCGTCCGCAGTTGTTGGCGTTGATCGAAATGACCCAGCACGGAGACTTCGATCCGGCGACGGAGACCGGCGCGTGGGCCGGCGAACTCGGCCAGGTGCAGATGCTGCCGGAAGACATCATCCGCTACGGCGTCGACGGCGACGGCGACGGGCATGTCCGCGTCAAGAAGAGTGCGCCCGACGCGCTGCTGACGGCCGCCAACTTCATCCGCAGCCTCGGCTGGCGCGCGGGCGAGCCATGGATCCAGGAAGTGACGCTGCCGGCAAACCTGCCCTGGGACAAGACCGGCTTCGGCGGCGGCCTGACCGCCGGCCAGTGGTTCAAGCTCGGCGTCCAGCCGCGCGACGGCAACACGCGCTTCGCCAACCTGCCGACGGCGCTCCTGATGCCGCAGGGCCGCAAGGGACCGGCCTTCCTCGCCTATCCGAACTTCAACGTCTATCTGGAATGGAACCAGTCCTTCATCTACACGACCTCGGTCGCCTATTTCGCGACCCGCTTCGAAGGCGCCCCGGCCTATGACAAGGGCAATCCCGATCCGGGCCTTTCCGACAGCCAGATGAAACAGCTGCAGACCATCCTGTCGCGCAAGGGTTTTGACGTCGGCAAGATCGACGGCATTCTCGGCGCCGGAACCCGCGATGCGGTCCGCTCGGTCCAGATGCAGCTCGGCATGCCCGCCGACGGCTGGCCCACGCCGCAATTGCTGCGCGCGCTTCAGTAGTTTCGCCCGGGATCAGAAAAGGCCGCTGCGGGTCTTCCCGCCGCGGCCTTTTTGATTCGGTCATCGTTGGCGCGCGTGGATCACGCATCCCCTCCCCGGCTGGCGCGTCATGCCGCCGAGCCGCCGGATTTCAATCCGCCACGCGCCGAGAACGCGCGTGCGCGCCAGCAAAAAAGCCGGAGGCTCGCACCCCCGGCTTTTCAATTCATCGCTCACAAAAAGACGCGTCTTACGCGGCTTCCATTTCCGCTTCGGCTTCGGCGCGGGCCTTGTCGGCAGCGCCCTTGGCGTCGGCATCACGGTCAACGAATTCGATGACGGCAAGAGCGGCGTTGTCGCCGTAGCGGAAGCCGGCCTTCATGATGCGGGTGTAGCCGCCGTTGCGCTCGCTGTAACGCGGAGCGAGAACGTCGAACAGCTTCTTGACGGCCTCGACATCCTTGACCTGCGAGATCGCCTGACGGCGGGCATGCAGATCGCCGCGCTTGCCGAGCGTGATCAGCTTCTCGACGATCGGGCGAATTTCCTTCGCCTTCGGCAGAGTGGTGACGATCTGCTCATGAGTGATGAGCGAGACGGCCATGTTTGCAAACATCGCCTTGCGATGGCTTGCCGTTCTGTTCAGCTTGCGGCCTGCATTCTTATGGCGCATTGCTATTCTCCTTCACTTGCAGGCAGTTGCCCGCAGTATGACTGGTTAGTACTGATCCTCGTACCGCTTGGCGAGGTCCTCGATATTTTCCGGCGGCCAGGCCGGCACTTCCATGCCCAGATGCAGGCCCATGGAGGCCAGCACTTCCTTGATCTCGTTCAGGGACTTCCGACCGAAATTCGGCGTGCGCAGCATTTCGGCTTCGGTCTTCTGGATGAGATCGCCGATATAGACGATATTGTCGTTCTTCAGGCAGTTGGCCGAACGGACCGAAAGCTCCAGTTCGTCGACCTTCTTGAGAAGGGCCGGGTTGAAGGCGAGTTCGGTGACATCGTCCTCTTCCTGATCCTTCTGCGGCTCCTCGAAGTTGACGAAGACCGAAAGCTGGTCCTGAAGAATGCGGGCCGCGAAGGCAACCGCGTCTTCACCGGAGACCGAACCATCCGTCTCGATCGTCATCAGAAGCTTGTCATAGTCGAGAACCTGGCCCTCACGGGTGTTTTCGACCTTGTAGGAGACCTTGCGGATCGGCGAATAGAGGCTGTCAACCGGGATCAGGCCAATCGGCGCGTCTTCCGAGCGGTTGCGCTCGGCCGGCACATAGCCCTTGCCGTTGTTGACCGTGAACTCCATGCGGATTTCAGCCGCTTCATCCAGGGTGCAGATGACGAGGCCCGGATTGAGGATCTCGATATCGCCGACGGTCTGGATGTCGCCCGCAGTCACCACGCCCGGCCCCTGCTTGCGCACGACCATGCGCTTGGCTTCATCGCCTTCCATGCGGATGGCGATTTCCTTGATGTTCAGCACGATATCCGTCACGTCCTCGCGGACGCCGGGGATCGAGGAGAATTCGTGCAGCACGCCGTCGATCTGGACGGCGGTGACGGCGGCGCCGCGCAGCGACGACAACAGAACGCGACGCAGCGCGTTGCCGAGCGTCAGGCCGAATCCGCGTTCCAGCGGCTCGGCGACGAGCGTCACCTTCTTGGGCCCGCTGGAGGTGAACTCCACCTTCGAGGGCTTGATCAGTTCCTGCCAGTTTTTCTGGATCATGTTTCTACCTTTCGTTCGCCGCACTATCCAATCGTGACGGCCGAGCTTCGTAGAACCAGCGCTTCACCACGGAAACGCCGGAGCAAAATGACAGACGATTAAACGCGACGCTTCTTGCGCGGGCGGCAACCATTGTGCGGGATCGGCGTCACATCGCGGATCGAGGTGATGACGAAACCGGCAGCCTGGAGCGCGCGCAAAGCCGATTCGCGACCGGACCCCGGACCGCAGACTTCGACTTCCAGCGACTTCATGCCGTGCTCCTGAGCCTTCTTGGCGCAGTCTTCGGCAGCGATCTGAGCGGCAAAGGGGGTCGACTTGCGCGACCCCTTGAAGCCCTTGGCACCAGCGGACGACCAGGCAATCGCGTTACCCTGTGCATCCGTGATGGTGATCATCGTGTTGTTGAACGACGAATTGACGTGGGCAACGCCCGACGAGATATTCTTGCGCTCGCGGCGGCGAACGCGGGTGGCTTCCTTGGCCATGACTTCCCTTTCGTTGATCTCTTCACCGCCGTAACGCCAGCGGCTCCACCGACCGGACCTTTTGCAAGGCCCCAATCATCTACGCAGAAAGCCGGCGTGAAACCGCCGGCTTGTTCCGGAATAAACCTATTCCGTGAATTACTTCTTCTTGCCTGCAATCGCCTTTGCCGGACCCTTGCGGGTGCGGGCATTGGTATGCGTGCGCTGGCCGTGAACCGGAAGGCCACGACGGTGACGCAGGCCGCGGTAGCAGCCAAGGTCCATCAGGCGCTTGATGTTCATCGAGTTCTCGCGACGCAGGTCGCCTTCGACCATGTAGTCGCGGTCGATCTGTTCACGGATCTGCAGAACTTCCGCATCCGTCAGCTCATGCACCCGGCGTTCCGCCGGAATGTTGGCTGCCGTGCAGATGTCCTGCGCGAATTTCGGTCCGATCCCGTGGATATACTGCAGCGCGATTACAACGCGCTTGGCAGTCGGGATGTTGACGCCAGCAATACGAGCCACGCCGATTCTCCTTAAGCATTGTCTATTGGGCAGCTAGCGGAAACTGCCGGTTTCTTATCGACGGGAAGCCCGCCTCAAACAGCTCTTGCGCAACATCTTTGCGTGGCAAAACCCGTCCTGTTCGAAATCAAAAAGGACCTTGACGGTTCTGCCCCATGTCGCGAGTTGGAGCGCTCATAGCGGAAACAGCGCTTCAATGCAACCGTTTCCTTCACTTTTGTGCCGCCCGAAGACCGTGAGAGCCTCCGGGCGCACAGAATTCATGTTTGCCGGCCGGCGCGGATCGTCAGCCGGAAGCCGTGGCGGGAATCACGCGCTTGCCAGAACCTTCTCGATGCTGGCGGTTACGGTGTCCATGTCGGCCATGCCATCGACGGAGCTCAGCTTGCCCTTGGCGTAATAATAGCCGATCAGCGGCGCCGTCTCCTTGTAATAGGCCTTCAGGCGCTTCTCCACCGTCTCGCGGTTGTCGTCCGGTCGACGCTTGAATTCGGTCGAGCCGCACTTGTCGCAAACGCCCTCCACCTTCGGCTTGTGGAACTCGTCATGATAGCCGGCGCCGCAATTGGCGCAGCTGTAGCGCCCGGCGATTCGCTCCGTCAGCGTCTCGTCATCAACCTGGATCTCGATGACTGCGTCGAGTTCGATGCCCTTGGCGGACAGCATCTTCTCGGTGGCATCCGCCTGCACCAGCGTGCGCGGGAAACCGTCCAGAATGAAGCCGTCCTTGCAGTCGTCCTGGTCGATTCGCTCCGAGACGATGGCGATCACGATATCATCCGAGACAAGACCGCCGGCATCCATGACCGCCTTGGCCTTCTTGCCGACTTCGGTCTCCGCGGCCACGGCGGCGCGCAGCATGTCCCCCGTCGAGAGCTGCGGAATGCCGTGATTGGCCACGATACGCTGCGCCTGCGTTCCCTTGCCGGCGCCGGGCGGTCCCAGAAGTATAAGTCTCATCGTCCCCTCTTTCCTCCCCGCAATTTCGATTTCTTGATCAGCCCCTCATACTGCTGGGCGATCAGATGTCCCTGTATCTGCGATACGGTGTCCAGCGTGACGCTGACGATGATGAGCAGCGACGTGCCGCCCAGCGCCAGCGAGACGCCCGTGCGCGCCACCAGGATCTCCGGCAGAATGCACACGAACACCAGATAGATCGCACCGACCACCGTAATGCGAGTCAGAACATAGTCTATGTACTCGGCCGTACGCTCGCCCGGACGGATGCCCGGAATGAAGCCGCCATGGCGTTTCAGATTGTCCGCCGTCTCCTTCGGGTTGAAGACGATGGCGGTGTAGAAGAACGCAAAGAACGCAATCAGCGCGCCGTAGGCGACCATGTAGAGCGCCTGGCCGTGGCCGAGCGCCGCGATCGTCGCCGTCGCCCAGCCTGGCAGCTCGCTGGAGGAAAAGCCGGCAAGCGTTGCCGGGAGAAGCAGCAGCGAAGACGCAAAGATCGCCGGGATCACACCCGACGTGTTGAGCTTCAGCGGCAGGTGCGACGTATCGCCCTGGAACATGCGGTTGCCGACCTGGCGCTTCGGATACTGGATCAGCAGACGACGCTGCGCCCGCTCGACGAAGACGATCAGCGCGAAAATGGCGACCACGACGACCAGAATGCCGACGGCGACGAAGGCCGAGATCGAACCGACGCGCGACAGTTCAAGAAGATTGCCGACGGCAGCCGGCAATCCGGCGACGATGCCGGCGAAGATGATCAGCGAAATGCCGTTGCCGATGCCGCGCGAGGTGATCTGCTCGCCGAGCCACATCAGGAACATGGTGCCGCCGACCAGCGTGACGACGCTCGAGAGGATGAAGAACCAGCCCGGATCGGTGACCAGATTATTGCCCGACTGCAGGCCGATGGCGATGCCGTAGGCCTGGGCGGTGGCGAGCACCACCGTGCCGTAGCGGGTGTACTGGTTGATGATCTTGCGGCCCTGTTCACCCTCCTTCTTCAGCGCTTCAAGCGACGGCACCACGGCCGTCAGAAGCTGCACGATGATGGAGGCCGAAATATAGGGCATGATGCCGAGCGCGAAGATCGCCATGCGTTGGACCGCGCCGCCCGAGAACATGTTGAACATGCCCAGAATACCTTCGGACTGGCCCTGAAAGGCCTGCGCATAGGCATCGAGATTGATGCCGGGAAGCGGAATATGCGTGCCGAGCCGGTAGACGAGGAGCGCGAGAAGCGTAAACCAGATGCGCTTCTTCAGGTCCGTCGCCTTCGCGAAGGTCGAGAAATTGAGATTGGATGCAAGTTGTTCCGCTGCAGAAGCCATGCGTATCTCCGCGTCGCCGCACGGCCGCGACAGGCGCCCGGTGCGATTAAGTGCCAGATCGCCTCAGCCGAGATGCAGCCCTTCACGGGCGCTCACCGGCATTCGCGATAAACCACCCGCAGGACACGAACGATCGGGGCCGGCCGGTGGTCGAGGCACATATGGAAGAAAAAACGCCCGGTGTGAAGCACTCCGGGCGATCATTTTTCAATTCAGCGCTTTTACTCGGCGTTCTTCGCGCCGGCCAGCACGGTTATCGAACCGCCGGCCTTCTCGATCTTCTCGATCGCCGGCTTCGAGGCACCGGCGACCTCAAGCGTGAGCTTCGCCTTCAGTTCGCCGTCGGACAGGATGCGAACACCGTCCTTCACGCGGCGAATCACACCGGCTTCCTTCAGCACTTCGGCGGTCACCGTGGTCTTCGCGTCCAGCTTCTTGGCATCGACGGCGGCCTGCAGGCGGCCGAGCGAGACCTCGACGAAGTCCTTGGCGAAGATGTTGGTGAAGCCGCGCTTCGGCAGACGGCGATAGATGGGCATCTGGCCGCCTTCGAAACCGTTGATGGCAACGCCCGAACGCGACTTCTGGCCCTTGACGCCGCGGCCGCCGGTCTTGCCGGTGCCCGAGCCGATGCCGCGGCCGACGCGCTTCTTGGCGTGTGTTGCGCCTTCGCGGTCCTTGATTTCGTTGAGTTTCATAATCTTCTCCCGTCTCACTTCTCGTCGACGACGCGCACGAGATGGGACACCTTGTTGATCATGCCGCGCACAGCAGGCGTATCTTCCAGGGTGCGGACGCGATGCATCTTGTTGAGGCCGAGGCCGATCAGCGTCTGGCGCTGGACGGCGGGACGGCGGATCGGGCTGCCGATCTGCTCAACGGTGACAGTCTTCTTGGTGCTAGCCTTGGCCATGTTCGCCTCTCTTACTCGTCGACAACAGCGCCGGCGGCCTGGCGGCGAGCCTGGAGCGTGGCGTATTTGAGGCCGCGCTGCGCTGCGATGTCCTTCGGATGCACCTGGCTCTTCAGGGCATCAAAGGTGGCGCGGACCATGTTGTAGGGGTTGGACGAACCGGTCGACTTGGCAACCACATCGGCAACGCCCAGCGTTTCGAAAACGGCGCGCATCGGACCGCCGGCGATGATGCCGGTACCGGCCTTGGCGGTGCGCAGCAGAACCTTGCCGGCGCCGTGGCGGCCCTTGACGTCGTGATGCAGCGTACGACCGTCGCGCAGCGGCACGAAGATCATCTCGCGCTTGGCGGCCTCGGTCGCCTTGCGGATGGCTTCCGGCACTTCGCGCGCCTTGCCGTGGCCGAAGCCGACGCGGCCCTTGCCGTCACCAACGACGACGAGTGCAGCAAAACCCATGCGGCGGCCGCCCTTGACGGTCTTGGCCACGCGGTTGATGGCAACGAGCTTGTCAACGAATTCGCTGTCGCGCTCATCCCTGTTATGGCGATCGTCGCGCGATCCCCGTCTGTCCTGTGCCATTGTCCTGTTCCTTTTTCTTTTCCGGGTGCAATCGGCAAATGTGAAAGCCGCTTCTGCCATTTCTGGCGAGGGGCGGCCGGTGTGTGACCGAAGGCGACTTGAGTTCCGAAGAAACAGTATCGCCTTGGCCGGATGTCAGGAGCGCCCTTTCGATGAAGGGCGCTCGAAGCTTCATCAGAAGCTCAGGCCACCTTCGCGGGCGCCGTCGGCCAGAGCCTTGATGCGACCGTGAAAGATGAAGGCGCCGCGATCGAACACGACTTCCTTGACGCCCGCCTTGGTGGCGCGCTCGGCGACGAGCTTGCCGACGGCTTCGGCGGCCTCGCGGTCCGCGCCGGTCTTCAGCGAAGACTTGAGCGAAGCGTCGAGCGTCGAGGCGGCAGCCAGCGTGCGGCCGGCCGTATCGTCGATGATCTGGGCGTAGATGTTCTTGGACGAACGGTAAACCGACAGACGCGGACGGCCGTTTGCCACTTTCTTGACCTGGCGGCGCACGCGGCTGGCGCGGCGTGCAATGGTTTCTTTCCTGCTAGCCATAACGCGTGTTCCTTACTTCTTCTTGCCTTCCTTGCGGACGATGCGCTCTTCCGCGTATTTCACGCCCTTGCCCTTGTAGGGCTCGGGACCGCGATATTCGCGAATGTTCGCAGCGACCTGGCCGACGACCTGCTTGTCGATGCCGGTGACGGTGATTTCCGTCGGCTTCGGGCA
>NZ_CFHTCS010000134.1:0-10741 GCF_984369615.1 Martelella sp.
GAGCCGAGTGGCTGCCACTTGGTGCTGGCCGCGGTGGAGGAGCTTGCCGACGAGAACTGGGTGGCGACCGCCGCCGCCATCGGCGCGCCGGCTTCCACCACGCCGTGGGAAATGCAGGGCATCGACTATATCAAGGCGGCAGAACTCCTGCAGGAGGCATTGGGCGAAAAGCTCTCCGGCCTGATCGTCGGCCAGAACGGCAAATCCTCGACGCTGAACGGCTGGCTGCCGTCCGCCGTGCTCGGCACCAAGGTGGTCGACGCCGTCGGCGATATCCGCGCGCATCCGACCGGCGATATGGGCGCGATCGGCATGGCGAGCTCGCCCGCTCAGATGATCCAGACCGCCGTCGGCGGCAACCGCGCCGAAAACCGCTATATCGAACTGGTGGTGAAAGGCGCGACGGCGAAGATCTCGCCGGTGCTCAGAACCGCAGCCGATCAATCCGGCGGCTTCATCGCCTCCTGCCGCAATCCTCTGCGGGCATCCTATGTGAAGGCGAATGCGGCGCTCGGCGGCATTTCCATGGCGCTGGCGCTCGGCGAGGCGATCATCGCGGCAGAGAAGAAAAGCGGATCGGCCGTGATCGATGCGATTGTTAAAACCACCAAAGGCGCGATCCTGACCGAGGGCAAGGTGACGAAAAAGGCGGTGGTCTATACCAATGAGGCCTTCGATGTCGGCACGGTCACCGTCGGCTCGGGCGACAGGGCGATGGTGCTGCATGTGATGAACGAATACATGGCGGTCGAGGATGCCGGCGGCAGCCGGATCGCGACCTTTCCCGATGTCATCACCACGCTCTCGCCGGAGGGCGAGCCGTTGAGCGTCGGCCAGCTGCAAGAGGGCATGACCATCTTTGTCCTGCATGTGCCGAAGACGGTCATTCCGCTGTCGTCCAGCGTGAAAGATCCCGCCGTCTATCCGGTGGTGGAAAAGGCGCTCGGCATCTCGATCGCCGATTACGCGCTCGCCTGAGGAGGAAACCATGCCGAAAGACAATCCGCGCCATCCGAATTTTCCGATCCCCGGCGGGCCTGAAGTCCGTGCAAAGGGTTGGCGGCAGGAAGCGCTGCTCAGGTTGATGGAAAACGTGCTCTCCGTCGGCGAGGATCCGGACAATCTCGTGGTCTATGCCGCCCTCGGCAAGGCCGCGCGCAACTGGCCGTCCCATGCGATGATCGTGAAAACGCTGCTGGAAATGGACGAGAACCAGACGCTCGTCATCCAGTCCGGCAAGCCGGTCGGCCTGTTGAAGACCCACGCGAGAGCGCCGCTCGTCATCATGGCGAACTGCAATATCGTCGGCCAGTGGGCGAAGGCGGATGTGTTCTACGAACTGGAGCGCAAGGGGCTGATCTGCTGGGGCGGGCTGACGGCCGGCGCCTGGCAGTATATCGGCTCGCAAGGCGTCATCCAGGGCACCTATGAAATCTTCATGCGGATTGCCGAAAAGCGCTTCGACGGTTCGCTGGCCGGCCGTTTCATCCTGACGGCGGGGCTCAGCGGCATGGGCGGCGCCCAGCCGCTTGCCGGTCGCATGGCGGGCGCTGCCATCCTGGTGGTCGATATCGATGCCGAGCGGGCAAGGAAGCGCCACGAAATCGGCTTCCTTGACGAGATTGCGCCGGACCTTGATGCCGCGCTGCAGATGATCGACGCGGCGGTGGCGGCGAAGAAGGCGGTCTCCGTCGGCCTCGTCGGCAATGCCGCCGATATTTATCCCGAGATCGCCCGGCGCGGCATCACGCCGGATATCGTCACCGACCAGACATCGGCCCACGATCTCATTTATGGCTATGTACCGAAGGGCATGAGCCTGGCGGACGTGAAACGCCTGCGCGAGGAGGGCCCGGCGCAGCTGATGGCCGCAAGCCGCGCCTCGATCGCCGATCATGTGCGCGCCATGCTGACATTCCAGCAAGAGGGCGCGGAGGTATTCGACAACGGCAATCTGATCCGCACCCAGGCGCGCGAGGGCGGCGTGGCCAACGCCTTCGATATTCCGATCTTCACAGAGGCCTATCTCAGGCCGCTGTTTTGCGAAGCCATCGGGCCGTTCCGCTGGATGGCGCTTTCGGGCGAGGCAAGCGATATCGCCCGCATCGACGACCTTGTGCTGGAGATGTTTCCCGACAATTTCATCGTCACCAACTGGATCCGGCTCGCCCGTGAAAGCGTGCCTTTCGAGGGGCTTCCCGCCCGCATCGCCTGGCTCGGCCATGGCGAGCGCACACGGCTGGCGGTCGCGGTCAACGAACTGGTGGCGAAGGGCGAACTTGCGGGACCCGTCGCCTTCTCCCGCGATCACCTCGATGCCGGCGCCATGGCCCATCCGAACATCATGACCGAGAACATGACGGACGGGTCCGACGCGATTGCAGACTGGCCGCTGATCAACGCCATGACCATGTGCGCTTCGATGGCCGATCTCGTCGTCATCCATTCCGGCGGCGGCGGCTATGCCGGCTACATGACCAGCGCCGGCGTCACCATCATCGCCGACGGCACGGCCGAGGGCGCCGAGCGACTGGAGCATGCGCTCACCAACGATACGTCGCTGGGGATCATCCGCTATGCGGATGCAGGGTACGAGCTTGCAGAGGCGGCGGCTGAACGCGGAAACGTCGGGTATCTGCCGCTTGAGGGGTGACGCGGCCGCCGCTCCGCCGTGTGAGAAAACCCTGCTCGCCTTGTGAGAAAGCTCTGCCGAAAACCGATCTCCCCCCTTGAGGGGAGATGCCCCGAGAGGAGCAGAGAGGGGTGAAAAACCTGCAAGTCGGCAAAGAGAAAGAGGGGTCTGCTACCCCCCTCTGTCGCTTTCGCGACATCTCCCCCTCAAGGGGGGAGATTGACTGGCGGTAATCCGCACATTGCTCCGGCGTCGCGAGGGCCTGCGACATGTCGCCTGGATCCTCGGGTCAAGCCCGAGGATGACGCAGAGTGAAGCGATGGGTTGCGCCCGATAAAACGGTTGCCCCGATCAGATATCCAGATTGGCCACCGAAAGGGCGTTGTCCTGGATGAAGTCGCGGCGGGGTTCCACCTCGTCGCCCATCAGCCGCGAGAACAGGCCGTCGGCGCTTGTGGCATCGGCAACCTTGACCTGCAGCAGCGAGCGGACATTGGGGTCCATCGTCGTTTCCCAGAGCTGCTCGGCATTCATCTCGCCAAGACCCTTGTAGCGCTGGGTGGTCAGTCCCCGGCGACCCGCCTCGAAGACGGCTTCGAGCATGGCGCGCGGGCCGTGAATGGTCAGGTCGCCATTCTTTCGGCTCAGGAGCGGCGGCTTGTCGTAGATCTCGAACAGGCGCTTCTGCATCTGGTCGATATAGCGCGCATCCGTGGATCCGATCAGGCCCATGTCGAGCGAGGCGACTTCCTTGACGCCGCGCACAGTGCGCTCGAAGCGCAGCCCGCCATCGTCGCGCACAAAGCCTTCCCAGCCGCGCTCGGTTTCCTCGGCGATCACGTCGAGACGGGCGGCGATATCGGCGGCAAGGCGCTCGGCCTCGGCCGGGTCCGTCACCCGCTCGGCATTGAGCGCGCCGGCAATCGCCGCCTGCTCGACGACGGCGCGGTCGTAACGCGAATGGAGGCCTTCCATCAGGTTGCGCATGCGGATCGCGTCGACGATCACCTGGCGCAGGTCCGCGCCGGCGCGGACTTCCCCGGAGGCGAGATGCAGCGCTGCGTCCTCAAGCCCCTGGTCGATCAGGTAATCCTCGAGCGCCTGTTCGTTCTTCAGATACTGCGTCGACTTCCCGCGCGTCACCTTGTAGAGCGGCGGCTGGGCGATATAGAGATGGCCGCGCTCGATCAGTTCAGGCATCTGCCGGAAGAAGAAGGTCAGAAGCAGGGTGCGGATATGCGCGCCGTCGACGTCGGCATCGGTCATGATGATGATCTTGTGATAGCGCAGCTTTTCCGGATTGTACTCGTCCTTGCCGATGCCCGTGCCGAGCGCGGTAATCATCGTGCCGATTTCCTGGCTCGACAGCATCTTGTCGAAACGCGCGCGCTCCACGTTCAGGATCTTGCCGCGCAACGGGAGGATCGCCTGGGTCTCGCGCGAGCGGCCCTGCTTGGCGGAACCGCCGGCGGAATCGCCCTCCACCAGGATCAGTTCGGATTTCGACGGATCGCGGTTGGAGCAGTCGGCAAGCTTGCCGGGCAGCGAGGCAATATCAAGCGCGCCCTTGCGGCGCGTCAGTTCGCGCGCGCGCCGGGCGGCCTCGCGGGCGGATGCGGCCTCGGCGACCTTGGTGACGAGCACGCGGGCCTCGTTCGGGTGCTCTTCCAGCCATTGGCCGAGCGCCTCGTTGACGCAGCTTTCGACGACCGGCCGGACTTCGGAGGAGACCAGCTTGTCCTTGGTCTGCGAGGAAAACTTCGGATCCGGCACCTTGACCGAGAGCACGGCGGTGAGGCCTTCGCGGCAATCATCGCCCGTCAGCGTCACCTTTTCGCGCTTCAGGATACCCGATGTGTCGGCATAGGAGACCATCTGCCGGGTCAGCGCGCCCCGGAAGCCAGCCATATGCGTACCGCCGTCGCGCTGGGGAATGTTGTTGGTGAAGCAGAGCACGTTTTCGTGGTAGCTGTCGTTCCACCACATCGCCACTTCGACGGTAATGCCGTCCTTCTCGGTGGAAATGGCAATCGGCTCGGAGACCAGCGGCTTCTTCGAGCGGTCGAGATAGGCGACGAAGGCGGCAAGCCCGCCATCATAATGCATTTCCTTGGAAACCGGCTCGGCATGGCGGTTGTCCGTCAGGAGAATTCGCACGCCGGAATTCAGGAAGGCGAGCTCGTGCAGGCGCTTTTCCAGCGTGTCATAATCGAAATCGACCATGGTGAAGGTGTCGGAACTGGGCATGAAGGTCAGTTCGGTTCCGGTCTCGCCGCCGGCATCGCCGATGACTTCCAGCGGCTTGTCGGCAACGCCATGGGTAAAGGAAATCTCGTGCAACCTGCCATTGCGCTTGATCTTCAGCTTCAGCCAGACCGAGAGCGCATTGACCACCGAAACGCCGACGCCGTGCAGGCCGCCGGAGACCTTGTAGGAATTCTGGTCGAACTTGCCGCCGGCATGCAGCTGGGTCATGATCACTTCGGCGGCCGAAATGCCTTCGCCGGTATGAATATCCGTCGGAATGCCGCGTCCGTTATCAGTCACGGTCACCGAGCCGTCGGGGTTCAGCGTCACGGTGACGAGGTCGGCATAGCCGCCGAGCGCCTCGTCGATGGCGTTGTCCACCACCTCATAGACCATGTGATGCAGACCCGAACCGTCGTCGGTATCGCCGATATACATGCCCGGGCGCTTGCGCACGGCGTCGAGGCCCTTGAGAACCTTGATCGAATCGGCGCCGTATTCGGCCGGAAGGCCGACGGCTGTTTCTGGAGTTTCGCTCATCAACAGGTCTTTCCGAATGTGTCAGGGGTCGGGCGGGTCCCGCAAAACGCCGCCGAATCACTGCTTTTTCAAGCGCCGAGCTTAGGGGAAAAGCCGTTTCCGCTCAAATCACTGCGGCCCCTTTTATAGCCTAATTGGGGATAAACCTAGACCGTTTCAACGAGGGGGCGGCGTCCTGGGCAAGCGGCCTTGCCGTCATGCCAAAAAAACAGGCGGCGCTCCGGTCGAGCGCCGCCTGGAATGCGAGAATCGGTCTGTTTGCGCGATCGGGACGCGTTCAACCCGTCTTGCGCCGGGTCCAGCGTTCGTTGGGCTCGATCAGCGCTGCATCGGCAAAGGTGGCCATCTCGTGCTCGGCCCTGTCCTGTGTCAGGATGCCGTTCCAGTGAAGGTAGAGATAGCTTTCGCGGATGATCTGGTTGGTCGAGGGAATATTGGCCGCAGTGCTGCGGACGCGATTGGAATGGGCGGCCGTCGGGGCCATGACCTTCTCCATGGAATGCTTGCAATGTTCGGGAGGCGCTTACCGGCGGGAAACGTCTTCGCATTCGAGGCCCCATACAAGTCTTGCAGGGCCGGATGCAGAGAACCTCTTGGCCAGAAACTGTATCGAGGCCCCGAATGCAGTTTCACCGTAGTAAAACCGTGCCGGCACTTCTTTGATCTCCCTCAAATTTCGTGAAGATCGTCACTTTTGAGGCGTCAGCGGCCAAGTCTCCGGTCGAGCAGGCCGTCGAGTTCGCCGATCGCTTCTTCGTCGAGCTGTCCGATGATGCGCGACAGGCGGTTGGCAAAGGCGGTGTGGGCGGCCGAGAGGCCTGCCGTGTCGATCACGACGCGCGGATCGGACTGGTCGGCGATGGCGAACAACGCCTCGGCATCGTCCCAGATAATATGAAAATAGCCGGCCACGCGCTGGAGAAAGTCGAAACTTGGCTTGCCGCGCCGGCCATGCTCAAGAGCGGAGAGATAGGCCGCCGAAACGCCGATGGCTTCGGCCATCTCTTTCTGCGAAACGCCGCGCTCTGCCCTCAGCTTACGAACGGCTTCTCCGAACGGCGTCATGGTCGTGTCCCTTCCTTCGGGCAAGGCGCACGTAAAGCGCGCCCTCGCCGCCATGCTGACGGGCCGCCGTCTCGTAGGACGAGATCAGCGACCGAAAATCCGGCAGCGAAAACCAGATCGGCACGGCCCGCTTCAGCGCCCCGTCGCTGCCGATCGACCCGCCCTTGCCGGTGATAACGAGGATATGGCGGTGTCCCCTCTCATGTGCTCGGCGCAGGAAGGCCAGAAGCAGGGCATGCGCCTCGTCCTGGAACAGGCCGTGCAGGTCTATCCTGGCATCGATTGCAAGCCGCCCGCTCGCCAGCTTGCGCTTGACCGGCCGCTCCAGCGGATGGTGCCTGCGGGGCTTCTCCCCTTCCGGCTTTTTCGGCAGCGCCAGCGGCGAGACGCTGGTCTTTCCCGTGTCGGTCTTCTTGCCCTCGGCGGCTATGCCATTCATCAGGTCGGAAAAACTTTCCGGGCCGGAAGCGGGCTTTTCCAGTTTCTTGCCGGGAAGCGGGCGGGCCGTTCGCGCGACCTTCATCCACAAGTCCCGTTCTTCTGCGGAGAGCTTCCGGCGGCTCATCTTGAAAGAAACTCCCGGCAAGAAGAAGCGGCGCCGAAACGCCGCTCTCGTCAGACAATGCTCGGCCTATTCGGACGCGGTGGCGATCAGCTTCCAGTTCGGATCGCGCGCCCGCGTGTCGCGCGCGAAGGTCCACAGATCCCGGATTTCGGCAATCTGCTCGGCATCGCCATCGACGATCTCGCCGTCCTTGCCATAGGTCGCGGAAATCATCTGGCTGACGATCCGGAGCGTGATCCGGGCCTCGGTCTTGTCGACCTCCGCTTCCGTGATCTCGGCCTTCTCGATGCCGACAAAGCTCGCCTTGACGGATTCGCCGTTCGCCTCGCGCTCGCTGATGGCGGCGTTGAAGCCCTCATAGACCTCCTTCGACAGGAGGCCCTTCAGCGTGCGGCGATCGCCATCGGCAAAGGCCATGACGATCATCTCATAGGCCGCGTTCGCGCCCTTCATGAAGGCGGTCGGCTCGAATTGCGGATCGGCCTCGACAATTTCCTTCAGGCCCTTGTTCGCCTCGGTGCCCGCCGGCGCGATCTTGTCGACGGCGGCGAGCCGGTCCGTCTTGTTGTCCTTTTCCGCGCCGGGCAGCGTGATCACGTTGCCGTCCTGCCGTGCAGCTTCCGCCGCTTCGGTGCGCGAGCGAACCGGGCTCTGCTCGTAGCGTGGTTTCTCATTGCCGGTGCGGCGGCCCAGAACATTGCGGAGCTGGAAAAAAATCACCACCGCAGCAATCAGGAAGAAGAGTGTAATCAGATCGCTTGTGCCCATTTTGGTGCTAACCGCCGTTTTCCCTGTTGTTTCCAATCCCCATATAGACTTCACAGGGCCATGATTCAAATGTAACACTTCGTCGGAAGGCGTTCATTTCGTCATGATCATAAACGAAGACGGACCGAACAGGAAACCGATTTGCCGCTTCTGATTGCCATCATTCTCTTCCCCTTCGTGGAAATCGCCGGATTCATCATCGTCGGGCGGGCCATCGGCCTGTTTCCGACGCTGGGCCTGATTGTCCTGACCGCCGTGATCGGCGCGATCCTTCTGCGCGTGCAGGGCTTCTCCGTGCTGCAGCGGCTGCAGACGGATGTGCGCGACGGCGGCGATCCGGGCCGCGAAATGGTGCATGGCGCGATGATCGTGCTTGCCGGCATCCTGCTGCTCATTCCCGGCTTCGTCACCGACATCATCGGTTTTCTGCTCTTCATCCCGCCCTTCAGGGATTTCGTCTGGCGGCGGATCAGCAGGAACATGGTCGTGGTCTCGCAGGGCTCCGGCTTCTTCCGCGCCGGACCCGGACCGGGCGGTCCCGGCGGTCCGCGCAAGCCGGGCGGGCGAGGGCCGACCGTGGTCGACCTCGATGCAGAGGACTTTTCCTCCGGCGCCTCCGACCCGAACTCCCCGTGGGCGGAACGCGACAGGCTGGACGACGATCGCTCCGACGACGACAAGCGAGACGGTAAGGACCGCTAGGCGCGCGGGCATCGCTGCGCAGCCGCGCCGCTGCTGGCGGCCGAAAACCCTGCGCTTTCGGTCGCGGGCCTTGCGTGGCGGGCGCTACAGCGGTGGCCAAGGGTTGTGCGCTTGCGCCCTAAATGCTAACTGGCAATCCAAATTGACCACTCGAAAGGACGCGAAATGGCAGAGGAAAACGGCGCTGAGAAGAAGCAGAGCCCGTCGCTCAGCATTCTGACGCAGTACATCAAGGATCTTTCCTTCGAAAATCCCGGCGCCCCGGCTTCGCTGCAGAAGCGCGAAGGCCAGCCGAACATCAACATCAGTGTCAATGTCAACGCCAATCCGCTCGGCGAGGACAATTACGATGTTCTCTTGTCGCTGAAGGCCGAGGCCAAGGCCAAAGACAAGACGCTGTTCCTGTGCGAGCTGGTCTATGGCGGCGTCTTCCGGGTGGCGAACTTCCCCAAGGAACACGTGCTGCCGATGCTGTTCATCGAATGCCCGCGCCTGCTCTTCCCCTTTGCCCGCCAGATCGTGGCGGACGCCACCCGCAATGGCGGCTATCCGCCGCTGCTGGTCGACCCGATCGACTTCGCGCAGATGTTCCAGAAGCGCATGGCCGAGGAACAGGCGCGCGCCAAGGTTCAGCAACCCGCCAACTGAGCGGACGGACAAGAGCTTCAGGAAAGACCCGGACTTTGCGCCGGGTTTTTCGTTGGGCGCAGGCGCGGCGAACGGGCGCTCATGCCGCCCACGGGAAATTCTCCTCCGTGCCGATCAGCGCCAGGCCGTGGGCGATGGACAGGAGCTCGCCGCCGGTTTCGATGCGGGATCTGTCGAAGCGGTTTTCGAAGATGGTCCTGACGGCCGGCACGAAGGAGGAGCCGCCGGTCAGGAACACCTTGTCGATCTCGGTTGCGGCGATGCCTGCCCCCGCGATCGCCTCGTCGAGCGCGTCCTCCATCTGCCGCAACTCGCCCGAGATCCAACCCTCGAAATCGGCCCGGCGCACGATGCGGCGGCTGTCGCGGCCGAGCGGCGCGAAGAAGAATTCCGCTTCCTCGTTCTCCGAGAGCGCCCGTTTGGCGGCCGAGACCGCCTCATAGAGCGGATAGCCCTCGTCGTTCTCGATGAGCTCGATGAAGAGCTCGAGCGCGTCCGGGTCGCTTGCGTCCCGCACCAGGCTCTTCAGGTCGGCGAAATCGCGCGTGGTCTTGAAGATCGAGAGCTGGCTCCAGCGGCCGAAGCTCGCGTAATAGTTCGACGGCACGTCGAGGTTTTTGCCGAAGCTCCTGTAGGTCGTGCCCTTGCCGAGCATCGGGCTCACCACATTGTCGATGATGCGGTAGTCGAACATGTCGCCGGCCACGCCGACGCCGGAATGCGACAGCGGCTCGGCGGAAAGCCTGCCTGCGTTTTTCGAAAAACGGATGATCGAATAGTCGGTGGTGCCGCCGCCGAAATCGGCGACTAGAACATTGGCGTCCGTCTTCAGCCGGTTTGCGAAATACCAGGCCGCGGCGACCGGCTCCAGAACGAAGCGGATTTCCGGAAAGCCGAAGCGTGAGAGCGCGTCATTGTAGCGCTCGAGCGCAAGCGCCTCGTCGGCGCCGATGCCGGCAAAGCGCACCGGACGTCCGGCAACCACGCGGCTGACGGCGCCCGGCCAGCCGTCGCCCGCATAGACCATCAGTTTTTCCAGAAACACCGCCATCAGGTCCGGAAAGGAGTGTCGGCGGCCAAGCACGGCGGTTTCCGTAAACAGCGGACTTGCCGCATAGGTCTTGATCGACTGCAGGAAACGGCATTCGCCGGGGTGGTCGATCAGCGTGCGGATCGCCGCGGCGCCCGCTTCCGTGACAAGCGGCGCGCCGACGGCGGCTTTGCGGTCCTTCATGAAGGAGAGGCAGGTCCGCATCGTGTCGGTCGTGCCCGCCAGGCTATCGAATGTCAGCGAGCGGGTTTCGCCTTCACCTTCCGCGGGAAGCGCGATCACGGTATTGGTCGTGCCGAAGTCCAAGCCGAGCGCGGCCATGACGCCGTCCTTTTGATCGATGGAAATGTCTTGCGAAGGGCGGCGGTTATACGCCTTTGGGACGGCATGGCAAGACGCGGACATGAAAAAGCCGCCGCGGCTTTCGCCGCGGCGGCTTGGGGGTCGTCGGTTCGTCGCTGCTCAGAGCGCCGGGAACCGGCCGTTGCGGCGGGCATCCGCCATCAGGGCCGCGATGGCGCAG
>NZ_CFHTCS010000135.1:0-10623 GCF_984369615.1 Martelella sp.
CGCGCCCTCGACGAAACGGACGCGCTGCTTGTCCATCTGCTCCTTGATCTTCTTGCCCATCGCGCGGCGCAGAAGGTCGGCCTCACCGAGCGAATAGCCCGAAAGCACCTGCGCCACCTGCATCACCTGTTCCTGGTAGATGATGACGCCCTGGGTCTCGGCGAGAAGGTGATCGATCATCGGATGCACGGATTCGATCTCCTCCTCGCCGTGCTTGCGCGCATTATAGACGGGGATGTTTTCCATCGGCCCCGGCCGATAAAGCGCGACAAGGGCGATCAGGTCCTCGATGCGGTCCGGCCTCATCCCGATCAGCGCCTTGCGCATACCGGCGCTTTCCACCTGGAACACGCCGACTGTCTCGCCGCGGGCCAGCATGTCATAGGTGTCGTGATCATCAAGCGGAACCAGCGACAGGTCGACCTTGATGTCGCGCCGAGCGATGAAGTCGACCGCCGTCTTCAACACCGTCAGCGTCTTCAACCCGAGAAAGTCGAACTTCACGAGACCGGCCTGCTCCACCCATTTCATGTTGAACTGCGTGACCGGCATGTCCGAGCGCGGATCGCGATACATCGGCACCAGTCGCGAAAGCGGCCGGTCGCCGATCACAATCCCGGCGGCATGGGTCGAGGCATGCCGGTAGAGCCCCTCGATCTTCTGCGCGATCGCCAGCAGACGCCCGACGATCGGCTCTTCTTCGGCGGCCTCCTGGAATTTCGGCTCGTCCTCGATCGCCTTGGCAAGTGTCACCGGATTGGCCGGATTGTTGGGCACGAGCTTGCTGATCCGGTCGACCTGTCCGTAAGGCATTTCCAGTACGCGGCCGACATCGCGCAGGGCGGCGCGCGCCTGCAGAGACCCGAAAGTGATGATCTGCGCCACCTGGGCGCGTCCGTATTTCTGCTGAACGTAGCGGATCACCTCCTCGCGCCGGTCCTGACAGAAATCGATATCGAAGTCCGGCATCGACACGCGCTCGGGGTTGAGAAAGCGTTCGAACAGAAGCGAGAAGCGCAGCGGGTCGACATCGGTAATCGTCAGCGCGTAGGCAACAAGCGAGCCCGCGCCCGAGCCGCGGCCCGGACCGACGGGAATATCATGTTCCTTGGCCCATTTGATGAAGTCGGCAACGATCAGGAAGTAGCCGGGAAACTTCATACTCTCGATGATGCCCAGTTCATAGTCGAGCCGCTCGACATAATCCTGGCGACTGTGCCCCTCGCTCAGCCCCACATGGGAGAGCCGCGCCTCAAGCCCCTCGACGGCCTGTCGGCGCAACTCGAGCGCCTCGGCCCGCTCGGCCTCCTCCGGATCGTCGGAAGCGCCGGTGAAGCGCGGCAGGATCGGACTGCGCGTCTGCAGGATGAAGCTGCAGCGCCGTGCGATCTCGACCGTATTGTCGAGCGCCTCGGGAAGGTCGGAAAACAGTTCCGCCATTTCCGCCTGCGTTTTCATGAAGTGGTCCGGCGTCAGCCTAAAACGCCGGTCGTCGGAGACAATGGCATTATGCGCGACGGCCATCAGCGCGTCATGCGCCTCGAAATCCTCGCGCGCCGGGAAAAAAGGCTCATTGGTTGCCACCAGCGGAAGTTCAAGCTCATAGGCCAGATTGATCACATGCCGTTCGCGCTGGAGATCAAAAGCACCCTGACGCTGCAATTCGACATACAACCGGTCGCCGAAAAGCGTCTTGAGCGCTTCCAGACGCTCGCGCGCCTTAGCCTCGAAACCCGAGGCGAGCGCCTGGTCGATCGGACCGCCCGGCCCACCGGTCAGAGCGATCAGACCGTCCGTCCGGCCTTCCAGCCAGGACTTCCGGATATAGATGCTGTCATGCGCCTCGCCGCCGAGATAGGCCTCGCTGACGAGGTGCATGAGGTTCGCATAGCCCGTTTCATTGGCCACGAGAACAACGATCGCCGGCAATTTTGCCGGGAGGTGGGACCCGCCGCGCCGATCGCCCTCGCCGCCGTCTTCCATGTCGATCGACAGCTGACAGCCGATAATCGGCTGCAGCCCCTCCCCGATCGCCTTCTGCGAAAATTCGAGCGCGCCGAACAGATTGTTCGTGTCGGTGACGGCGACAGCCGGCTGCCGGTCATCAAGGGCAAGCTTCAGGATTTTCTTGAGCGGCAAGGCTCCCTCAAGAAGGGAATAGGCCGAATGGGTTCTCAGGTGAACGAATCGAACCGCTGCCCCGCCCGACCGGTCATCGCCATCGTGTCCGATCACATCTGCCATTGCCTGCTCCGTCGTGCCTTACCGTGGATCCTGATCCTCGCAGGCCGGCCCGGCCCGCGCAACGCCAACAAAACATATGCACAGAAAGCTCGCACCGCTGTGAGGTGGCGGGCGTATTTACATTGAGCTGACGATCAGCGCCATGCTGGTCAGGAACAGCGTGATCGAGAAGAATGCCGCCACATCGCGCAAAATTTCTGTCATTTTCGCCTCCGTTTCGCTTTATGTTTTTATTATGTTCTGTTTTTGTTCCTTTTGCAAGCGTCCTCGAGATATTTTCCGCCGTGGCCGGCCAAGTCGGGCCGCGGCTACGCCGAACCCTTCGTCGGCATGGGCGGCGTATTTACGGCCTAACTCCGGACACTCAGATCAGTCCACCGATTTTTCGAAAGCTATCGGTCTGCGTAAGCAACCGTGATGGCCGTGATCGGGCGATGCACGAACCCGCTACGCGGCAAACGCGCACCGCTGTCCGGGGGAGCAGGCGACCGTTGCACTTGCCGCCGAGGCAACACGCCTGATGACACACGAGATGTCATTCGAAGTGCCTGAACAGAACCTCAATGTGCCGCTTGACCGCATCCCAACTGGCCCGGAAAGCGGGTTCGCGCTGAAGAACATCAGGCGACTTTGACATTCACGGTCCCGCAGCCATCGGCCTGATGAGGCCTTGACGATCTTCACTTTCACGACATACGCGGAACGACCGTGACGATGCTGTTCGAAGCCGGGTGCAACTTGGGAGAAATTGCATCCGTCACGGGCCATTCCTTAAGGCGCGCTCGGGAAGATTCGAACTCCCGCCCCCCAAAATTTCGTAGTTTTGCCAATACACTTGATCGCAAGGCAATTTTCTAAAAAAGAGCGTCAAAGCCGACACAAACAAATCAATGAGTTATCGTCCATTTGCAAACTCTATTCTGAACATCATTGCAACCTTTTGCGGGCTTCCTTTGCCAGGGCAACCGCACGGTTCGGTTCGCACACGCTGTACCGTTCAGGCCAACTCACATCCGTGGTTAAGGGAAGAGCTGCGGGCTACCATTCAGGCGACTGGCCAAACCCGCATATACTGGCAAGTTCCGCGTATGCGCCCGCGCACGCGCCTAGAACTGGCGCTGGCGCGGTCAGCCCGGGACCGTTCGGAAAGGCAAGCACACGCCCGCCGGCTTCCTGGATCAAACAGTAGCCTGCGAGGCAATCCCATGCGCTCATCCGCGGTTCAACGTATCCGGTGAGGCGACCGGCGGCGACCCAGGCCAGCATCAAGGCGCCCGATCCATAGCGGACCCACCCAGCCCCGGCCTCTGACAGCTCGGCCAGCATGCGCCCGACACGCTCGCTGGAGACGCGGTCATTGGCACCGACACCCAACAGGCCGGACCTGAGATCCCCGTCCAGAGCGCGGACGGGCTTGCCGTTCAACGTAGCCCCTTGCCCTCGCGCCGCGATGAATAGCTCATTCAGGACCGGTACATAGATCACGCCGAGGATCGGGCCGTCCTCATCACAGGCGCCGATCGACACACACCAGCCTGGCAATCCGTTAAGATAGGGAGCCGTGCCGTCAATCGGATCAATCACCCAGGTTACGCCGGAACTGCCTTCGCTCAAGCCGTGTTCTTCGCCGAGTTGCGCATCAAGCGGGAATGATCTGTTCAGCCGGTCCCGGATAAGCGTTTCGACTTCGAGATCCGCCTGGGACACCAGATCGGTCACATGGCGTTTTTGCCGCACCAGTAGTTCCTCGCGGTTCTCGAAATAGGCAAGAGCCAGCTTGCCGGCGCGCCTGGCAAGCTCCGTTGCCGTATCGAGCCTGCTCTCAGTCATGATTGTTCCGGTCATGCATTCTCCTGCGGAATAAGCGCGACGCCCCTCGGGCGAACTTCAAGTCGGACGTTTGAACCGGCCGGCAACGGCACTTCGCTTTCGTCATCGACCACGAATATGCGTCCAAGCGGACCATCGATCTCGTACTCGACGTGATCACCGAGATAAGCCGAGGAGGCGATTGTGCCCGGAACCCCCTGCCCTTCGGATCTGACCTTCATGGCATTGGCATGGAGCGACAGCCGAGCCGGGCCTGGTTTGGTACCGCGGGACGGCAGCGCGATGGTTACCCCGCCCACTTCGACCTTCGCAATATCGCCTTCGATGGACCGAATATGCCCATCCACAACATTGGCCTCTCCGATGAAGTCGGCAATGAACTCGGAAGCTGGCGCTTCATAAAGCTCGCGCGGTGACCCAATCTGAGCGACCTTCCCATCCTTCATGACAACGATGGTATCGGAGACAGCGAGCGCTTCTTCCTGATCATGCGTGACGTAAACAGCCGTGAAACGAAGGCGCTGCTGCAGCGTGCGGATATCCGTGCGCACCTGGCGACGCAGTCGGGCATCGAGATTCGAAAGCGGTTCGTCGAGCAGCAGGACCTGTGGCTCTAGAACGAGTGCGCGCGCCACGGCGACACGCTGCTGCTGGCCGCCGGAAAGCTCTGCCGGCAGGCGCCCTGACAGACCGGAGAGCCCAACGACTTCGAGCGCCTCTTCGGCGCGCTTGCGCGCCTCACCTGATTTGATACCGCTCGCTTCAAGGCCGTAGGCTACATTCTGGCCAACGCGCATATGCGGAAAAAGCGCATAGCTCTGGAACACCATCGATACGTCGCGCCTGTCGGCAGGCAGGCGGGTGACATCCTCGCCGCCGATCATGATCTGGCCTTCGGTAGGGCTTTCCAGACCCGCCAGCATGCGGAGCGTTGTCGTCTTGCCGCATCCAGAGGGTCCGAGCAGCGTGACAAGCTGGCCCGGCTCGATGTCGAGCGAGAGGTCCGGAATGGCGGTGAAATGGCCGAAGCTCTTCCGCACATTGCGAAACGCCACGGCACCTTTTGTATGTGTCATCCGAGTGCTTCCTTCTTGATGGGGGCTGCGGCGTCCTTCTCTTCTCTTCGGCGAATGCGACGTTCGCCAACCAGAAGCTGAAAGCCGCCAATGACCGTGATCATCACCAGGATCAGAACCGAGGAATAGGCGATGGCAATGCCGTATTCCCCGTTCTCGACCAGGCCAACGATGTAGGCGGTCGCCATGTTGTATTTCGCGCTGACCAAAAAGATCACAGCTGAAATCGAGGTGATTGCGCGAACGAAGCTGTAGACCAATGCTGCCAGGATGGCCGGGCGCATGAGCGGCAGGATGACCTTGCGCATCGTGCGGCCCGAGCTTGCCCCGAGTGTCAGAGAAGCCTCGTCAAGCGATCCGTCCAGCTGTGACATGGCCGCCACCCCTCCCCGCACGCCGACCGGCATGTTACGGAAGACAAAGCAGGCAATCAGGATTACCGCCGTACCGGTCATCTGCAGAGGCGGAAGGTTGAATGCCATGATGTAGCTGATGCCGATGACTGTGCCGGGAATGGCAAAGCTCATCATCAGAGCAAATTCGAAGACAGAGCGCCCCGGAAATCTCTGCCGAACAATCAGCCAGGCCGTCAGAAGTCCGACGGCGGCGGTCAACGGCGCGGCGATCAGAGCGATTTCCATTGTGGTCCAGAAGCTGTCCCAGGCAACGCCTGTCCAGCGGATGCCGTTTTCCCAGCTGATACCGAACGCCCTCGTGTAGTGCGCAAGCGTCAGCGAGTGATCAAGCCCCCAGATGCTAACGAAGCCGCCGAAGAGGATCATCGCATAGACCGTGATGGTGAATGCGGCCCAGATGACAGCTACGGTTATCACCGGGATGGCTACACGATGCGGCAGCTGTATATGCCGTCCGCCATCCCCTTTCCCCGTCACGGTCGAGTAATTCTTGCCGGAAAGCCACAGGCGCTGAGCAAGGAAGGCCGAAAGCGTGAACACCAGCAGGACTGTGGCGAGTACTGCCGCGCGCGCAGGGTCATTCTGCGCACCGACGACGGCGAAGAATATCTCTGTCGACAGAACGCCACCCGAGCCGCCGAGGACCAAAGGGTTGCCGAAGTCGGCCATGGATTCGATGAAACCGATCAGGAACGCATTGGCCAGCCCGGGCGCCATCAGCGGCAGCGTAACCTTGCGGAAAGTGCGCCAGCGGTCCGAGCGCAGCGTCTGGCTTGCCTCTTCCATGGATGGGCTGATCCCATCGACCACGCCGATCAGAACAAGGAAGGAAATCGGCGTGAAGCTGAGCATCTGGGCAATCCAGATTCCTGTCAGCCCATAGAGCCAGCGCCCCAGCTCCAGACCCGTCGCGGCTTCGATCACATTGGTCAATGTGCCGGAGCGACCCAGCAGCATGGTCAGCGCAAGGCCGACGACGAAGGGCGGCGTGATAATCGGCAACACCGTCAGCAGCCGCAGCGATTTCTTGAAGCGAAACCCTGTTCTGGTCGCCACGAGCGCGAAGACCAGCCCCAGCAGCGTCGTCCCTGTCGCTGTACAGACGGCCAGAAAGAAGGTGCGCCAGGCAACGCCGCAATTGCCGCCTGCAAGACAGGCAAGTGACCAGATCTTTGGGTCAATGATGTTCCTGCGCACGCCCTCCGTCGTGAATGAGCCATCGAATTCCTGAAAGGCGCCGGTGAACATGGATACCAGCGGGTAAAAGACAAAGACCGCGACAAGCAGCACCAGCAGCGTAATGCAGGCGAGTACGAAGGCATCGCCCTTCAATGCGCCGCGCTCGGCGGCTCCGAAAGCAATCATCAGCGCAAAGACGGTGCCAATGACCACGGCACCTGCCCCAAAGGCTGGCTGTCCGGATATTTCCCCGAAGGTGGCCTCCAGAAGGCTCCAGTTCCAGCCACGCATGCCGATCGAAAGGCCCTCGACCAACATCCAAAGAAGTCCCGCAACGCCGATATTGATCAGAGCGCGTCCCCGATCCCCCGGGTGTCGTGTGACACGCAGATAGAGCGCGGCAAGAAGCATCAAAAAAACCGGCAGGAGCTGCCAGCGGCCCGTAAGGAGCTGGGCAATGCCCGGCCACAGGCTGTCTGAAACGACGAAATCACTCAGCCATTCGAAGCTGAAAAATCCGGAGCGGACTCGATACCAAGGCAGGGCGATGAAAGCGACAATCGCCGCCGCCAGGATCATATCGAGCCTGCGGTTGTCTCTGGATGTCATGACACTGTCCGATGAGTTCAGGGGCGCGAACGCAGGCAGGCTCCAGCCTGCCCGCGTCAGGTCACGTTATTGGAGCGGCAGGGACCCGATTTCATCGTCCCACCGTGCCAGCAGGGCCTTGCGCCTATCCGCGCTGCCATATTCGGCAAAGTCATAGTCGATCAGCTTGATCGTCGACAGGTCCGGCGCCTCTTCGGGCGGCGTCGCGCTGGCATTTGACGGAATCTGGAATGAACCTGCTTCCGGCATCATGTTCTGCACCTCTGCCGTCAGCACCCAATCATAGAAGGTCTTGGCCGCTTCCGGATTCTGCGCACCCTCGATCATGGACATGGAGCCGATCTCATATCCCGTCCCCTCGCAGGGGGCGACGACTCCGATCGGGAAACCGGACACTGCCTGAGCAACAGCGTCATGCTGAAAGACAATACCCAGTCCTGTTTCACCGCGTGCCGCCGCTTTCACGGGAGCACTGCCGGATTTTGTGTACTGCGAGACGTTCGCGTGCATTTTTTTCAGAAAATCGAAAGCTTCGTCCTCACCCATCAGCTGGACGAGCGTTGCAAGCGTCGTATAGGCCGTACCGGACGAGTTCGGGTCGGCGATCTGGATCTCGCCCTTCAAGGCAGGGTCCAGCAGGTCGGCCCAGCACTCCGGAGCGGCGATGCCCTTTTCCGCAAACAGCTCTTTATTGTATCCCCAGCCCAAAGCACCGGAATAGACTCCCACCGTACGGAAATCAGAGACTTCTGCCTGTCCTTGCGCCCAGTCCTGCAACTCGGCCAGCATTGGCGACTTGTATTCGGCGGTCAACCCGTCATGTCCCGCCTGAAGATGAGGGTCTCCCGTCCCTCCCCACCAGAGATCGGTTTGCGGATTACGCGCTTCGGCCCTGATTTTCGCATAGGCCTCACCGGATGACATTCTCACCATGTTCACATCGGTGTCCGGATGGCTGCTCTCGAACTCAGTGACAAGCCGTTCACAGATGACGACATCGGCCGAGCAGATCAGGTTCAACTCGTCCGCCATGGCGCTGGCGGGCAACATTATTGCTGCGCCCGCAAGGGCGCACTTCAATGTATTCATGTTCTCCTCCCATTCCCGTTTCCGGGTGCTGGCATGATGCACAGCTGTGCATTACCTTGAATTTAAAATTTCCTTATGTCAATAAACTGTAGCAATTTGGCGTTAATTCTATGAATTACGCCAATGCACAGGTTTGCAAGAAGACAGCATCATGAGAACTCAGGTAAGTGCGAAAGATGTAGCAGAGCTGGCCGGGGTCTCTCGCACGGCGGTTTCTAGAGCCTTCACGCCAGGCGCGTCCGTTTCCTCCGAAACCCGCGCAAAGGTCTATGAGGCGGCCGAGAAACTCGGGTACCAGGTGAACAATCTGGCGCGCGGTCTTCTGACATCGAAAACGGGGATCGTCGCTCTCATTGCGGCCGAGATTAATACGCCCTATCGGTCCACCCTGCTTGCCGCCCTTTCGAGCCAGTTGCAGGCTGCCGGCAAGGTCGGCATGCTGATCAATACGGACCGGTCGGACGAAAGCGTCGCCCAGGCCTTGCGCCAGGCCATTTCCTATCGCACGGAAGCGGCGATCATTCTCTCCGGCATGCCGGACACATCGCTGGCGGAGATTTGCCTTCGCAATGGCATGCGCCTGGTCCTGATCAATCGCGATGAAGAGCGCGCCGGCACGCTTCAGCTAAGGCTGGACGACGCTGCTGCCGGGCACCAAGCGTTTGCCGCCTTGTTCGCCGCGGGTTGCAGGCGGATGGCATTTGCCTCATCTCTGGCGGGTACCCCGAGCCTCGAGGACCGACGCAAGGGCTTTGCCGCCGCTGCGGCGGATGCAGGCTTGGCACTCATCGAAGATGCAAGCGGCATGACCTCCTATCAGACGGGGCTCGATGTCGGTATGCGTCTGCTGACCCGGCCGGATCGTCCGGATGGCATTTTCTGCTCGACCGACCTGATCGCGTGCGGCGTGCTCGATGCGGCCCGCCAGCGTCTGAAATTACGTGTGCCCGAAGAGGTTTCCATCATCGGCTTCGATGATATCGAGCAGGCCGCTTGGGACAGCTACAATCTGACGACCTTCAGTCAGCCGGTTGATGATTTTGCCAAGGCTGCGGTCAGCTACCTTTCCGAGCCGGAGCATGATGAGCCGCGTTCGATCATGCTGTCCTCCCGTATGGTGTGGCGGAAGACCGTCCGGGACTAGGACCTTCCGAATCCAGATCCGTGCAAGCAGGACAGCCACGGGTACCCAAGCGAACAAGAGTGGACTATCGACGCTTCCGGTATGATGCTGGTGCCTTCTCCCCGCGTCGACCGTTCGCATGGACGCACGCCCTCAAGGAATCAGCGCGTTCCCTCGGATTCTTCTGCTGTGTTCAGATGCGGAAAGCCGAAATTCATTTCCGACTTCCCGCTTGCTCAATGCTATTTAGCGATTGTTCACGATCCAGAAGTCCTGCCAGTCCTGAAGCTTGGCAAAATCATCCGCTGTGGTCGCGGAGTCGGTGACATGCAGCTGGTCGCGGACATCGAACACGCCGGAATGCTCGTCTTCGGGCATGACCACATTTTCGTTGGTCGAGATCTTGCCGTCGGAGAGCTGCGGTGCCATGCCCTCGCCAGTCATCATATAGTGCACGAACAGCTTGGCGGCGTTCGGGCTGTCCGTTCCAGCCGCAATGACAGCGACGCGCGGCGTCAACTGACCGATAAATGGCTTCAGCCCCTCGCAAATCCCCATGCTGTAGCCATCACGGTCGGCATGGCGGAAGATGGCCGCGCTCAGCAAGCCCATGAACGGCTTTTCCTGTCCCGGAGCGCCGATAATCGGACCGACATCGGAATCGCCCTTGGTGACGACCGGCTGATTGGCGGCGAGGCGTTTCACCCATTCCGCGGTGGCGCTCGCTTCATCGGTATCAAGCGGCTCACCGAAATAGGCTTCATAGGCCTCGGCCATTTTGTCGTCAGAGTTGGTGGCAAGCTGGTTGAACCAGAACATGGTTTCATTGCGCAGGAGCGGATCGGGAATGGCCACGCGCCCCTTCCAGTCCGGTTCCGTCAGCGCCCACATGTTGTCGATCGGGCAACCGTCGGTATAGACCTCGTCATTATAGGCCCAGACCCACGGATTAAGGCTGGTGATCGCCGGGTTGCGGTAATTTTCAGGAACCTCATCGGCAAGATCCGGTGGGAACCAGCTCAGGCCGAAGCCCTGCGGCAGGATCTGCGAGGTGACC
>NZ_CFHTCS010000136.1:0-10593 GCF_984369615.1 Martelella sp.
CGATCAGCACCGGCTTGGTGATGTGGTGGTTCGGCATCATCGCCGAATAGCCGCCCGAAAGATTCGGCACGGAAACGCCGATGAGCGCATCGATGACGGCATCCGGATCGGTGGTGCCCGCCTTTTCGACCGCCTCGACCCACATGTTGAAGCCGATATAGTGGGCTTCCATCGGGTCGTTGGTCACGCGGGAATCGTCGCCGGTGTAAGCGTGCCAGGCATCGATGAAGTCGTAATTCGCATCGGTGTCGACGGACTGGAAGTAGTTCCATGCGGCCAGATGACCGACAAGCGGAGCGGTATCGAGACCGGCGAGTTCTTCCTCACCCACGGAAAATGCCACAACCGGGATATCGGACGCGGAAATACCCTGGTTGGCGAGCTCCTTGTAGAAGGGCACATTGGCGTCGCCGTTGATGGTGGAGACCACGGCCGTCTTCTTGCCCTCCGAGCCGAAATTCTTGATGTCGGAGACGATCGTCTGCCAGTCGGAGAAACCGAACGGCGTGTAGTTGATCATGATGTCTTCTTCGGCAACGCCATGATCCTTGAGATAGGCTTCGAGGATCTTGTTGGTCGTGCGCGGATAGACATAGTCGGTACCGGCGAGAACCCAGCGCTCGACGCCTTCATTCTCCATCAGGTAATCGACGGCGGGAATGGCCTGCTGGTTCGGCGCAGCACCGGTGTAGAACACGTTGCGCTGGCTTTCCTCGCCCTCATACTGGACGGGATAGAAGAGGATGCTGTTCAGTTCCTCGAAGACCGGCAGAACCGATTTGCGCGACACCGACGTCCAGCAGCCGAAGACCGCCGAAACGCCATCGCCTTCGATCAGTTCGCGCGCCTTTTCGGCAAAGAGCGGCCAGTCGGAGGCCGGGTCGACGACAACCGCCTCAAGCTGCTTTCCCAGAAGGCCGCCCTTTTCGTTCTGCTCTTCGATGAGCATCAGCATGGCGTCCTTCAGCGTCGTCTCCGAAATCGCCATCGTGCCGGAGAGCGAGTGCAGGATACCGACCTTGATCGTGTCTTCCTGCGCCAGCGCGCCGGTTGCGGTCGAAGCGGCGAGCGCCGCCAGAAGAGCCGCGCCGGTCATTGCCTTTTTGAAATTCATGTTTTTCCCCTCAACGGATTGTCGCCTTCAAAGGCGCTTGGAAATCGCGGCGTTCGTGAAAAACGACGCCTGCGCCAACTATCGTCGAGGGAGAGAGAACCCCACATACGTCATTTGACGTAGGCGGGGTGGAAGACTGCCCGCAAGGCTGCCTTATGGCCTGTTCCGAAGCGCCTCGGCCTCGGCATAGAACTTCTTTTCCCAGTCCTTGTGGTTGTCGAGACCTTCGCGGATGAAGGGCGTGAAGATCGCCATGTTCATCAAGAGCCAGTTGACGAAGCGGGCGGGAAAACGCGTGGGCTTGACGAAATCGACGAACAGGACGACGCGGGTCTTGTCCGTGTGGTTCCAGGCCTCGTGCTCATAGGCATCGTCGAAGATCAGCACCTTGCCCTCTTCCCAGTGGCAGATCTGGTCCTTGACCCGGATCGCGAGCTGATCGGGCTCGGCCTCCGGCACGATCATGCCCAGATGAAGACGCAGCACGCCGTTATAGGGGCCGCGATGGGCCGGCAGGTGCTTTCCCGGCTCGAAGATCGAGAACATCACCGTCGTCAGTCCGGGGATCTTCTGCATCGCCTCCCAGGTCTTCGGGCAGGCCTTGATGTTCTGTTCCGATTTCAGCCCGTAGCCGAGCAGGAAGAAGGTCTTCCAGTGATTGTCATCGGAAATCGTCTTCACGTCCGTGGAGATATCCTGAAAGCTCGGCAGTTCGCTCTGGCGCTCCAGCACCTTGTCGAGTTCGGCGCGGATGGCGGGGGCCGCCGCCTCGATCTCCTTCGACCAGGGAAAGGTGGCATTGTCGTAGACGGGCGGATTGCCGTAGATCGCATGTTTGAAATTGAGCTTTTCCGCCCAGTTGACGACGCCCATGAAAAACCGCGTCACAGCGCTCGGGCGCTCCATCGGCGCGATGCCGTCGGTTCCGAAGCTCTGGCCGTCCTTGCCTTTCGTTTCGGTATGCGTCATGAACCTCTCCTTTATGCGGCTCTGCAGCTTCAACTGACCGCGATCATCCTAACATTCCCCGAAAAAAGGAAAAAGTGCGGCGGATGACGCGAATCGGGCCGCGTTTTCGCTTGCCATCGTCAGCCATTGCCTGAACATTCGAAAAAGCCAAGTTTCTTTTCACCTGCAGGCGCCGCACACACGATCGATGACACCACGCCAACGCATCATTCCCGTCCGGCGCGAGTATAACCGCTGGGTCGCCAACCAGACGCTTGAGGACTATGCGTTGCGCTTCACCGCCAAGAGCGCGCGCCGGTTTTCCTCAAGCCGCATCTCGCAGACGGCGATCGGCGCGATCTCCTTTCTGGCGCTGGAAGCGATCGGCGGCACGATCACGCTGTCCTACGGCACGACCAACGCCTTCTTCGCGGCCATCGTCGCCTCCGCGGTCATGCTGCTTGCCGGCCTTCCGATCGCCAAATACGCGATCCGCCACGGCGTCGACATCGATCTTCTGACGCGCGGCGCCTCCTTCGGCTATATCGGCTCGACGGTGACCTCGCTGATCTATGCGAGCTTCACCTTCATCCTGTTTGCCATCGAAGCATCGATCATGTCGGGCGCGCTGGAGCTCGCCTTCGGCATTCCACTGTGGATCAGCTACATCATCTCGGCCGTGCTGGTGATCCCGCTCGTGACCTACGGCGTGCAGATGATCTCGCGCTTCCAGCTGATCACGCAGCCCTTCTGGATCATCCTCAACATCCTGCCCTTCATCTTCATCGCCTTCATGGACTTCGAAAAGTTCGAGCTGTGGCGGGCCTTTGGCGGCATACGGGCGGAAAGTGCCGCCCCCGGTTCGGCTGCCCCGTTCACGCTGGCCGGCTTTGCGGCGGCGGCCGGCGTCATCTTCGCGCTGATGCCGCAGATCGGCGAGCAGGTCGATTTCCTGCGCTTTCTGCCGGCGACGGGAAAACGCAAGTTCCGTCATCGCCTGGCAATCTTTCTCGCCGGTCCCGGCTGGGTGGTGGTGGGCGTGCCGAAACTGATGGCCGGCTCGTTTCTTGCCGTGCTCGTGCTTTCCACCGGCATGCCGGCAACGGCGGCGGCCGACCCGGCGCACATGTATCTGACCGCCTTCGGCTACATGATCCCGAACGAAACGGCGGCGCTGTTGCTGATGGCCGCCTTCGTCGTCGTCTCGCAACTGAAGATCAATGTCATGAACGCCTATGCGGGCTCGCTCGCCTGGTCGAACTTCTTCTCCCGCCTCACCCACAGCCATCCCGGCCGCGTCGTCTGGCTGGTGTTCAACGTGGCGATCGCGCTGCTTCTGATGCAGCTCGGCATCTACCGGCTTCTGGAAGCCTCGCTCAGCGTGTTCTCGATCGTCGCCATGGCCTGGCTGTCGACCATCTCCGCCGACCTCTTCATCAACAAGCCGCTCGGCCTCTCCCCGCCCGGGATCGAATTCAAGCGCGCGCATCTCTACGACATCAACCCCGTCGGCCTCGGCGCCATGGCGCTTTCCTGCCTCGTCGCACTGGTGGCCCATTTCGGGCTGTTCGGCGCGCTCGCCGTTTCCTTCGCCCCCTTCATCGCGCTCGTCGTCGCCCTCATCGCCTCGCCGCTGATCGCCTGGGGCACGGGCGGGCGCTATTACCTGGCGCGCAGGCAACGCCGGGGCTGGCGGACGAAGACGGCGATCACCTGCTCGATCTGCGAACATCCCTTCGAGCCGGAGGACATGGCCTGGTGTCCGGCCTATGCAGGACCGATCTGCTCGCTCTGCTGCTCGCTCGACAGCCGCTGCCATGACCTGTGCAAACCCAAGGCGCGGCTCAACACCCAGATCGCGACCGTCGCCGGCGCGCTGCTGCCCGCCCGGCTGGTCGAGCAGCTTTCCTCCCGGCTTGGCCGCTACGGCATCACGGCGGCGCTCTCGGTCACCTTCATCGGCGCGATCCTTTCGATGATCGCCTACCAGATGGCCCGCGCAGCGCCTGAGACGGCCTCTGTGGTCTATGACACGGCGCTGATCGTCTTCTTCGTCTTCGCCATGCTCGCCTGCATCATCGCCTGGTTTTACGTGCTCGCCCATGACAGCCGCATGGTGGCGGAGGAGGAATCCTCGCGCCAGACGACCCTGCTCTTGAAGGAAATCGCCGCCCACGAGAAAACCGATGCCGCGCTCCAGGCCGCGAAGGAGAGCGCCGAAGCCGCCAACCGCGCCAAGAGCCGCTATGTCGTCGGCCTCTCGCATGAATTGAGAACGCCGCTCAACGCCGTCTCCGGCTATGCACAGCTGCTGGAGCGCGACCCGACCATACCCGATGCGCGACAGCCCGCGATCAAGTCGATCCGCCGCTCGGCCGACTATCTCTCGGGCCTGATCGACGGGCTGCTGGATATCTCACGGATCGAATCCGGACGGCTTCAGGTGTTCTCCAACGAGATCAACCTCGCCGAATTTCTCGACCAGATCATCGACATGTTCGAGACCCAGGCCCGGGCCAAGGGGCTGATATTCGAGCACACACTCGACCGCCACCTGCCGGCCTATGTGCGCACCGACGAAAAGCGCCTGCGCCAGATCCTCGTCAACCTGCTCTCCAACGCGGTGAAGTTCACCGATGCCGGCAGCGTATCGCTTGTGGCGCGCTATCGCAGCCAGGTGGCGACCTTTATCGTCACCGACACGGGCAGCGGCATCGCCGCTAAGGACCTTTCGCGCATCTATGAGCCGTTCGAGCGCGGCGGCGGCAGGGAAAAGCCGGGGCTCGGCCTCGGCCTCACCATCACGCGGCTTCTGGTCAACACGCTCGGCGGCGAAATCGAGGTGGAAAGCCGGGAGGGCTCGGGCACACGCTTTACCGTACGCCTCATGCTCGCCTCCATCGACCGGCCGCAGCCGCCGCGCGTGGCCGGCGACACCGCCGTCGCCGCGGGCTATGACGGGCCGCGCCGCACAATCATGGTCGTTGACGACAATGCCGATCATCGTGCGATGATGCGCGACATCCTCCTGCCGCTAGGCTTCGACGTCATGCTCGCCGAAGACGGAGAGACGGTATTCGGCCTGCTCGAAGACACGACGCCGGACATCTTCCTGCTCGACATCCGAATGCCGGGGATGAATGGCTGGCAGCTTGCCACCCGGCTGCGCGATGCCGGCATCGCGAAACCCATCGTGATGCTCTCGGCCAATATCGGCGACGACGCCATCATCGGCCATGGGGATGACAGCCATAACGACACGCTGTCGAAACCCCTCAATCTCAAGCGCCTGCGCGACGTTCTGGCGCTGCATCTCGGCCTCATCTGGCGGGAAACGCCGGACGAAAGCACGCGCGCCGCGCCCGAGATGCCTGAAGTCTTGCAAACGCCGCCGGATTCGCAGCTTGATGAATTGATCCGGCTCGCCGAGATCGGCTATCACCGTGGCGTCCGGGAAAAGCTGGCATCGCTTTCGTCGGAAGACGCATACCGATCTTTCGCGACCGAGGCTTCCGCCTTTGTCGCCCGTTTCGACCTGGACGGCCTCGTCGCCTATCTGAACAGGCTCAAGTCCGGCGTCGCCGGGAAGGATACCGCGCAAGATGGCTGAGAACGCCGCACAGGAAATCGTACTTCTGGTGGACGACAGTCCGGAGGCGCTGAGCTTCCTGACCGAGGCGCTGGAAGACAGCGGCTATTCCGTTCTGATCGCAACCTCAGGCGAAAGCGCGGTCAGCATCGTCGCGCGCATCACGCCCGATATCGTGCTGATGGACGCGGTGATGCCGAAGATGGACGGTTTCGAGGCCTGCCGGCGGCTGAAGTCCGGACCGGCAGCGCAAAGCCCCGTGATCTTCATGACCGGGCTTTCGGAAACCGAACACATCGTCCACGCGCTGGAATCCGGCGGCGTCGACTATCTGACCAAGCCGATCAATATCGATGAACTGAGGGCGCGCATCCGCGTGCATCTTGCCAATGCCCGCTCGGCCCAGAGCGCGCGGGTGGCGCTGGACGCGACCGGCCGGCACCTTCTGGCCGCCGGGCCCGACGGCGTGCCGCGCTGGATGACGCCGCAGGCCGGCAGGCTGATCGGCGAGGCGGCGGGCGGCGCGCCGGACATGAGCCTCATCGGGGACCGGATCTCTGCCTGGCTTGGCGAGGCCAATATCGGCGAAACGCCCGGCGGCCAGACGACGCTGCCGGTCACGCGAAACGGCGAGACGCTGTTCCAGCTTGTCTTTCTGGAGAAGACAGGCGCGGACGAATTCCTGTTCCGCGTGACCGCCGCCAATCCCGTGAGCGACGACGAGACGCTCAGGAAGCATTTTCCCCTGACCGTGCGCGAATCCGAAGTGCTGCTGTGGATCGCCAAGGGCAAGACCAACCGCGACATCGCCGATATTCTCGGCCTTTCAACGCGAACGGTGAACAAGCACCTTGAAACCATCTATGTGAAACTCGGCGTCGAAAACCGCGCCTCCGCCGCGGTGAAGGCGGCCTATGTGCTGCATGATATGTAGACGCTGACACCGTCATGCCGGGATGACGGCAGAGTGCGGGGCATTCGTCGGGGGTGAAAATAGCCTCCCTCAGTCACACAAAAAGCGCGGGGTCCGACCCCGCGCCCAGTTTGTTGACAAACCTCGCCACCCGTACGGGCGTCATCCTCGGGCTTGTCCCGAGGATCTAACCACCCCTCCCTACGAGCGGAGCGGTAGGTTTATAAGACCTTGTTTCTAGATTTTTTTGTCGAACACGCCTGTCGCGCCGAAACGTGCTTAGATGCTCGGGACAAGCCCGAGCATGACGACAATGCGTGGGGCTTGCTTCGTCGACGATCCGAGCGCGGGGTCCGAACTCCGCGCCTTCAACATTCACCAAATCGGTGTCCTTACGCCCCAAGTCCTTCAAACAGCGCCGTCGAGAGGTAGCGCTCGGCAAAGGACGGAATGATGATGACGATGTTTTTGCCTTCGTTTTCCGGGCGCGAGCCAACCTCGATTGCGGCCTTCAGCGCCGCGCCGGAGGAGATGCCGACCGGCAGGCCCTCAAGACGGGCGACTTCGCGGGCAAGGGCGAAGGCATCGTCGTTTTCGACCTTGACGATCTCGTCATAGACCGAGGTGTCGAGCACGCCCGGCACGAAACCGGCGCCGATGCCCTGGATCTTGTGCGGGGCGGGCGATCCGCCGGAGAGCACCGGAGAGGCGGCCGGCTCGACGGCCACGACCTTCACCTCCGGCTTCTTCTGCTTCAGCACCTGGCCGACGCCGGTGATCGTGCCGCCCGTGCCGATGCCGGAGACGAAGATATCGACAGCGCCGTCGGTGTCGTTCCAGATTTCCTCCGCCGTCGTCTTGCGGTGAATGTCCGGATTGGCCGGGTTTTCGAACTGCTGCGGAATGACCGCATTCTCGATCTCGGCGGCGAGTTCCTCAGCCTTGGCGACGGCGCCCTTCATGCCCTTCGGCGGCTCGGTCAGAACCAGTTCGGCGCCGAGCAGCGCCACCATCTTGCGGCGCTCGATCGACATGGATTCCGGCATGGTGAGGATCAGGCGGTAGCCCTTGGCGGCGGCCGCGAAGGCGAGCGCGATGCCGGTATTGCCCGAGGTCGGCTCGATCAGCACGGATTTGCCGGGCGTGATCTTGCCGGCCTTTTCCAGCGCGTCGATCATGGCAAAGCCAATACGATCCTTCACCGACGAAATGGGATTGAAGAATTCGAGCTTGGCCAGAAGATTGGCCTTCACGCCCTTTTCCCTCGCCAGCTTGTCGAGACGGACGATCGGCGTGTCACCGATCGTGTCGAGAATAGAGGAATAGACCTTCCCGCGTCCGGGTTTGCCGTTCTGTTCCATGGTGATTGCTCCCTGAATGAGTTACTCTCTAGGTAGGGTCCGGCCGGGGAAAATTCGAGGCACGAAACAGCGAACGGAACAGCTTTGGCGGAATGACATTCCAATCACCGGCAAGTTCGCGAAAACGCATTTCCCCTGCCGGCTCCGTGGCGCGAGCTCACCCGGCAAAGGCGACAAACAGCCAGAAACCGGCCCCGCCGACGGCCATCACTGCAAGCGTGACCAGCCCCAGAATCCGGCCATAGGCGCGCGTGCCGCTGCCAAGGGCAAGCACCACTTTGGTGACGAGATTGGCGGCGGCCGCGATCAGCACGGCAAAGGCGGCCGTTTCAACAGGCAGGGCGTTGCCGGCCATGTGTGCGGTGGAAAGCGTGATCGCATCGAGATCGGGAATGCCGGAGACGAGCGCGATGACGGTTATGCTTCCCGGTCCGAGGAAGCGCACCAGCACCCTGGCGATGAAACCGACAGCCCCCAGCAGCGCGCCGAAGCGCAGCACCGCGCCGAGCTCGAACGGATTGGAAAGCTCGATCCCGGCCTTGGCGTCAACCGCGCGGTTGCGCCCGATCAGGATCAGGCTCGCCGCGACAAAGACCAGAAGGCCCGGCGCGAGCGCCGCAGCGAGCGGCACGATCAGCGCCGGGGCAACGGCCGAGCCGATGATGAAACAGCGCACCAGCGACAGCCCGCCGGCAATCGAGGCAGCGCCCGCCAATTGCCGAGAAAGCGCGGGCTCGGCGGTGGAGATATGGGCAAAGGAGAGCGTCGTCGCCGTCGACGAGACGATCCCGCCGGTGGCGCCCGCAAACAGGATGCCGCGCTCGGGCCCAGCGACCCGCATCGCCACATAGCCGGCATAGGAAAGCGCGGCGATCATGATCGTCATCAGCCAGACGGTGAAGGGATTGAAGCCGCCCCAGGGATCGATCGCCCGGTTTGGCAGGAGCGGCAGGGCAACGAAGCTCATGGTGAGAAGCACCAGCGCCGATCGCAGTTCCACCCAGGTCATGGTTTTGAGGAAACCGTGGAGGCTGTGGCGCGCGGCCAGAAGAACGGTCGTGACCACGCCGCCAGCGGCGGCCAGGCGCATGTCGCCCGTCGCCGAGACGACGCCGAGCGCGAACACCACAAGCGCCGCGATCACGCCGGTGACGGAAAAGTCATTGCGCGGCGTGGCGGCGCGATAGGAGAAAACGATAAAGGCCGCCATCAGACCGAGGCCGAGCGCTGCCGGCACGACCGGGCCGGAAACCGCGCCGAGATAGCCGGCAAGCCCGCCGAGCAGGCCGACCAGCGCGAAGGTGCGGATGCCGGCGGCGCGTTCGCCATCGGCCATCTCGCGCTCCTGCCAGCCGCGCTCGATCCCCACCAGAAGCCCGATCGCGAGCGACAGACCGACACGCTGAAACGCTTCCATCATATCCATGCGCGAGCCTCCTTCGGTTCCGGCAAACCCAGCCGCCGAAGGCAGACCTTAGCGCTCACGGATAAAACCTGAAATAGCAATTATCGGGACAGACACCGCCAGGCCGGGATCACACGCCGGTCGAGCCGAACCCGCCGGCCCCGCGCACGGTCTCGGTCAGGTCGTCCACCACCGTCACCGGCATCTGCGTCACCGGCGCGATGATGACCTGGGCGATGCGCATGCCGCGCTCGATGGCGAAATCCTCGGTTCCGAGATTGACGAGCAGCACCTTCACCTCGCCGCGATAGTCACTATCGATCGTGCCGGGCGTATTGAGGCAGGTGATGCCGTGCTTGAAGGCAAGGCCGGAACGCGGGCGGACCTGCGCCTCGTGACCGTCCGGGATCTCGAAGATGAAGCCCGTCGGCACCAGCGCGCGGGCGCCCGGCCGCAGCACCAGCGGCTCGGCCTCGGGCACGGCGGCGCGGATATCCATGCCGGCGGAACCGGTCGTCTCATAGGCCGGCGGCGCGATGCCGTCCGCGTGTTCCAGGCGTTTGAGTTTCAGCGTCATTTTCGTTTCCATGTTCATTGCGGCTTCACGGGGCCTGAAAGGTTGGACGACTGCCTCACTTCTGACCGATCTCCCCCCTTGAGGGGGAGATGCCCGGCAGGGCAGAGAGGGGTGCAGCGGAAGTCCCATATTCCGTGCTTGTTGAAAGGGCTCACCCCTCTCTGTCGCTTTCGCGACATCTCTCCCTCAAGGGGAGAGATTGGCGGCGGCAGGGTCCTCTTCAATCTCGCCCGCATCCTTGCCACGCCTCACTAACAGGTCAATTGCATCTACCTGCTCAAATCGCTACATAGTCGGCCAATCAACAGGATATTGCATCGATGCCCGAAACGCTTGCCGAGGCGGTTGCCCGCCGCCGAACCTTCGCGATCATCTCGCACCCGGACGCCGGTAAAACCACGCTCACCGAAAAGCTGCTGCTGTTCGGCGGCGCGATCCAGCTTGCCGGCGAGGTGAAGGCCAAGAAGGACCGCATCCAGACGCGTTCCGACTGGATGAAGATCGAGCGCGAACGCGGCATTTCGGTGGTCACCTCGGTCATGACCTTCGAGTATGACAACACCGTCTTCAACCTGCTCGACACCCCCGGCCATGAAGACTTCGCCGACGACACCTACCGTACGCTGACGGCGGTGGACGCGGCGATCATGGTGATTGACGCCGCCAAGGGCATCGAGCCCCGGACG
>NZ_CFHTCS010000137.1:0-10518 GCF_984369615.1 Martelella sp.
ATCCATGTCGACATGGATGCCTTCTATGCCTCTGTCGAGCAGCGAGACAATCCCGAACTGCGTGGCAAGCCGGTCGCGGTTGGAGGATCGGCGGCCAGAGGTGTCGTCGCGGCGGCCAGCTATGAGGCGCGGGCGTTTGGTGTGCGATCCGCGCTCCCCTCCGTGACCGCTAAGCACCGCTGTCCCGACCTGGTGTTCGTGAAGCCGCGTTTCGACGTCTACCGATCAGTCTCGGCGCAGATCCATCAAATATTCGCCGAGCATACAGATCTCATCGAGCCGCTTTCGCTCGATGAGGCCTATCTTGACGTGACCGAGAACAAGCAGGGCATCGCGTTCGCAACCGAAATCGCGACGATCATCCGCGCCCGCATCAAGGAGGCAACCGGCCTCAATGCGTCTGCTGGAATCTCCTACTGCAAGTTCCTCGCAAAGATGGCGAGCGACCTCAACAAGCCGAACGGTCAGGCCGTGATCACGCCGAAGATGGGGCCGGCCTTTGTTGCCGACCTCGCCGTCAAGAAATTCCACGGAGTCGGGCCAGCGACTGCCGAGAAGATGCAACGGCTCGGGATCGTAACTGGCGCCGACTTGCGCGAGAAGTCACTCGCCTTCCTGCGTGATAATTTCGGCAAGTCGGGGAGCTGGTACTACCGAATCTCGCGGGGGATCGACGAGCGGCCGGTTCAGCCCGATCGGCCGCGCAAATCGATCGGCGCGGAAGACACGTTTGCTGCCGATATATTCGAGTTGGAGGCAGCGAAGGCGGAGCTGATCCCGCTTGCCGAGAAGGTCTGGCACCACGCCGAGAACAAGCGGATCAGCGGGCGGACCGTCACTCTGAAGGTGAAGTACGCTGATTTCCAGCAGATTACGCGGAGCCGGACGGTTGGGCTCAATATTCGAAGCGCGGGTGAGATTGGCGAGATTGCCACGGCATTTCTGACCGAGTTGTTTCCTACCCAGAAAGGAATTCGCCTCCTCGGGGTCACGCTTTCTTCGCTGGGCGAATGCTCAGACAGGGTAGGGAATACACAGATGAGTTTGCTATGAGAAGCAGGTCAGGAAAGCGAACAGTCCCGTTTCACGGTGATCTTGACGCGGGCAATGCGGCGAAAGCGGGCCAGGCTAAGTCTGCGTAAAACCTGTGTCCACCCTCTCCAATGACAAGATCGATTGCGCCAGCCTTTCCCAAGTGTTCGAAAATGACCTCTGCCCTTGCAAACGCCTCCTGCACGCCTTCATACGGGAAAAGAGGGTCGTTACGGCCCATGACGATCAGTACTTTGGCGTCGTGGATGGCGGCAGCGATATCCGGGAAGTCGAACCATTCGAGCATACCGGGAATATAATTGTCGGTGCAGTGATCGATAGCGCCGATGCTTCGGGCGACTGTGCCAAAGCAGGACGCGGCAATGATACCCTTCAGCCGCGGCTCGAGAGCGGCGGCATACCAGGCGATCGTTCCTCCACCGGAATTGCCCATGACATGAATGCGCTCGGGATCGAGAACCTCGAACTCGGCCACCGCATCGCAGGCCCTGATGACGTCGAACACCCTCTCGCCGATTAGGGTACGTCCCAAAAGCAGTGCCGTCATCGCCGGATGCTTGCACGTCCGGTTATCGTCATTGATCGGCAGGTCCAGAGTGCGCCTGCAGCAATCGGCGCGATCGTCGCCGCGAATTCCGAAGGCGCGCTGCTCCATTGCGATGGCGGCATAGCCATGGTTCACGGCCTGGATCGCGAAATCTCGGTCGCCGCCGATGTGCTCGACGTCGCAGTCATGCACCACCTCACCGAGCGAGATATGCATGCCTGTGGTGTGTCCCTGCAGACAGATCATCACCGGCAACGGGCCTTTGGCATTTTTCGGCAGCAGCAGCACGCAAGGGACTTCGGCACCCGGCTCCGCCTCGAAAATAAATTCCTGTCGGTCATGCGTGCCACAGTCGACGCGTTCACCGACAGCCGTCACCACGCTGCCTGCGGGCCGCTCGTCCGGCATCCCGAGAAGCTCGATAAGCTTGGCGCGGAGCGTTTCGGCCCAGTCGGGATCGCTTCCGGCATGTTCGAAGGAGAGCTTGCGGGGTGCCTCCTCGATCATTCGGCTGTGCAGACCGGAAGGCGCAAAGGTCGAACGTCCGGCGAGCGAGAAGGTGAAGGGGGTGGGCGATTTGAGCATTCGAACGACCTATATTCGCTGAACTTGGGATTGCTTGCGTGGCGGGTACGGCAGCGGCGCTCTGCGGACTGAAGAATTTGACTAAAAACCCCTCTGCAAGGATTTACTGGCGCCTCAAGAAGCTATCTGGCACCGCAGTCTCTCCGTTGAATTGCACTTCCCACGAAAAAAGAAAGTTTATTCAGATAATTCAATTATTTATTTTACCTATAAGATGATAGTCGGCGTTGATGATCGTTCGCGTTTCTCTATCGGAATATGAGGGAGTTGGGATAGCCTATTCCCTCCGCAGTCAGCGCCCAGACCTGAAAAACCTCTCAAAACATTCGGAAAATAAATAATTGACGCTCCAGCGCCGTCTCGCCAATGCTCTGACGAATATCAATGTCGCTGGCTGTGCTGGCTTGCGGCAATCAAACGCAGCAGACGGGGAAAACATGAAACAAGACCGCCGCACATTTCTGAAAACAACGTTGATGACTACTGGCGCCGTCATGGGGGGCGGACTTCACAAATTTGCTTTTGCCGCCGATACCATTCGCTGGGATATGGCTGACGAATATACCGAGGCCAATCTCAGCGGCAAGGCCGCGATAAATTTCGCCAAGCTGGTCAGCGAGCGTCTCGGCGATCGTCTTGCTGTACAATATCACGGTGGTGGCACGCTGGGCTATAAATCCGCTGAACAGTTCGACGCGGTCGAGGATCGCGCCGTTCAGTCCGCTGTCACCGTTCTGACCCAGCTCGGCGGTGTCGATCCGCTGTTCGAGCTGAGTTCGCTGCCCTTTGTCGCACAGACGCCGGACGAGGCGTTGTTGCTATGGCAAATTGCAAAACCCGAATATGCAAAGGTGTTCGCGGATTATGACCAGGTGTTGCTGTGGGCCGTGCCGAGTCCGCCGAGCGGTATCCACGCCAAGATGCCGATCACCAGCCCGGATGCGCTGAAAGGCCTCAGGATCCGCAGCTATGACGCCAATTCGACGCGCACGCTCGCCGCTGCCGGGGCCGCGCCGCTGCAGATCGCCTGGTCTGATCTGACGCCGCAGCTTTCCACCGGCGGCATCGATGCGCTGCTGACGTCGGGCGAAAGCGCCGAAAAGCTGACGCTTTGGGATTACGTCAGCGACTTCACCGAGCTCAATTACGCCATGGCACTGTCGGTCGCCCACGTCCACAAGGACGACTATGACGCACTGTCGGACGAAGACAGGGCTGCACTCGAGCAGATCTGTGCCGAGTGCGACAAATACAACTGGGACCTGATGCGCGCCTCGATCGACCGTGCCTATGAGGTCATGGACGACAACGGCATGACCGTCACCCACGCCGATGCCGTGCCCCAGGACATGTTCGACTTCCTGCAGCAGGCAGCCGATCCGGTGGTGCAGAACTGGGTCGAAGCCACCGGCGATCGCGGTCAGGCCATCCTTGACGCGTTCAGGTCCGCGAAGTCCTGATGAGCGCCGTTGAAACGTTTAAACCGGCTGGCCCGAAAGGGCCGGCCTGGCTGCGGTTCATCGCTGCCGTGTCGCAAAGGGCCAATCTGACAGCCGCCTACGTCGCAGTCACCCTCGTTGTGTTAATGACGGGACTGATCCTGCTCGAGATTGGGCTGCGTGCCTTTTCGCTTTCAACGCACGTCACCGATTCCTGGGTTGCCTATGCGGTTGCGGCCGTGACATTTCTCTCGATGCCCTGGGTTCTGGAGCAGGGCAGCATGCTGCGCGTGAGCGTACTCGTCGCCCGGCTTCCGGGGTTGGCACGCAAGGTTGCCGAGTTCTTCGGCGTTGTGCTCAGTCTCGCCGCAGTGCTTTTCGTACTGAGCTATCAATGGGAGACGGTGGGAAAGCTCATCCGTCGCGGAACGCTCAGCGGCGATTACGTTCCCGTTCCGCTCTGGATTCCGGCATTGGTCTTTCTCATCGGCCTGATCCTGCTGGCGCTGCAGCTTCTGGTGAGGCTCCTGCGTCTTGTGGTGCTGTCTGAAAGCAGCGAGACCAGCCTCTCACTCTGATCTAAACCGCGAAAGTCAAGATGACCACTCTGGCCGCAACCGTTCTCCTCCTTGGGCTCCTTATCGTGACGCTCGGCGCTGGAATCTGGATATTCTCCGCTCTCCTGATCGTCAGCATCGCCTCGCTTTATCTCGGCCTCGGCTTTTCGCCCGACCGAATCGGCGCGATCGCATCCAAGGTCGTCGCCAACAAGGCGGTCTCGTGGGAGCTGGCGGCCGTCCCGATCTTCCTCTGGATGGGCGAGATCATCTTGCGCACAGATCTTTCGCAGCGTCTTTTCCGCGGGCTTTCACCGCTGGTCGCGCGGATACCCGGCGGCCTTATCCACACCAATGTCCTCGGGTGCACGGTGTTTGCGGCGATCTCAGGATCCGGCACTGCCACGACTGCGACCGTCGGCAAGATCACCATTCCCGAACTCACGCGCCGGGGCTACAACACCTCGCTTTCGGTCGGCTCTCTGGCCGGCGCCGGCAGTTTCGGGTTGCTAATTCCGCCTTCGATTGCAATGATCGTCTATGGCGTTCTAGCCGAGGTCTCGATCACCCGTTTGTTTGCCGCCGGCGTGCTGCCGGGACTGATGATGGCTGGATTGTTTTCCGGCTACATCGCTTTACGAAGCGCGATTTCCAGACACAAGCCTGAGGACGCGGCGGACCGCATGACCATGCGTATTCTGTTCGCATCCATGCGTGACCTGATGCCGATCACACTGGTGATGGTGGTGGTGCTCGGTTCGATCTATTCGGGCCTTGCAACGCCTTCGGAGGCCGCGGCGGTCGGACTAGCAATCGCCATGGTGATCGCCGGGATCGGCCGCCAGCTTTCGCGCAGAATGTTGCTGGAGACGCTGCTGAACGCGGTCCGGGTTTCGACCATGCTGTGCGTGCTGATCGCGACATCCTCGCTGCTGTCGGCCTGTCTCGCCTACATGAACCTGCCGGAGGAGATCAAAATCTGGTTTTCTCAGGCAGCGTTCTCGCCTTACATGCTTCTGTTCGTGCTGGCGCTGCTCTATATTGTCATGGGCATGTTTCTCGACGGAACGTCAATTACCGTGATGACGGTGCCAATCGTGCTGCCGGTGGTCGTCGCGGCAGGCTTCGATCCGATCTGGTTCGGGGTATTCTTGATCATCATGATCGAATTGAGCGCCCTGACGCCTCCCATCGGGCTCAACCTTTTCATACTGCAAGGGTTGACCGGTCGGGCAATCAACCGCGTGACGCTCGATGCACTGCCGTTCTTCCTTCTGATGTGCTTCGGCACGCTCATTCTCACGCTGTTTCCGATTATCGCTCTCTGGCTTCCAAGCCTGCTTTAGGCCGATTGAAACGCTTTATCTACCAGGACACCACAGACCGAAATGGCCAAGGTATCTACCCCGATTGTCGAATTCATCTGTGACTTCGGCGCAATCGAGATCGAGCTTTATCCGGATCAAGCCCCACACACGGCCCGTAACTTTCTTGCCTATTGCGATAAAGGCCTGCTTGACGGGTCATCCGTGTTTCGCATCGTGACGCCGGAGAACGACCGGCCGGAACGGTCCTGCGACAGCCGCGCCGTCCAATGGGGTTGGCGACCCGAGAAGGCTCGATACGATCCGGCGCTCGGGCGCGGATGGGACCCTATGGACGCGCCGGAAAACCTACCGTTTCCTCCGGTCCCACTCGAGACGACCGAAATCACCGGCCTTCGCCACAAACGCGGAACGGTCTCGATGGGCCGGGATTCCGCCGGGCTTTCCGGCCCGCATTTCTTCTTCTGTGTCGAGGATGCGCCATATTTCGATTTCGGCGGCAAGCGCAATCCCGATGGACGCGGCTTCGCAGCCTTCGCGCAGATTGTTTCCGGTTTCGAAGTCCTCGACAGGCTTTACGGACTCGCCGAACCGATCACATGGATGATGCACCCCTATCCGATTCGCTCGGTCAGGCGGAAAGTGTTTCACGGATAGATTGTCAACCAGTTCCGAGAGGCATTAGCCATAGCCCTGGTGGCGGTCATGATCGCCTCGAAGAAGGCCGTGGCCTCCGGTGACAGGTCCGCCGTCTTCTCGCGCAGCAACGCGAACTGATTGGTAATGGCCGGGTCGAAGGGTCGCACAGTGAGGCTTTTGTCCGGATAGCCCTCGAGCAGGATGGCATCGAGGATCGAGATGCCTATACCCGCCGATGTCAGGGCGCAGGACCCTGTCAGCGCTCCGGTCTCAACGACGCTTGTCGGCCTCACGCCTGCCTTCCGGAAGGCTTCTTCGATTGTGAAACGCGCCTCGTGACGGCGCGACTGCAAGACCAGCGGCTCGCCGGCCAGATCGCGCGGCGTGATCCGCTCTCGGCTGCAAAGCGGGTGCCCCTCCGGCAGGACACAGACATAGGCGCTCTGCAAGATCGTCCGCGCTTCGATCGCGCGGTTGGAAATCGGCATGCGCGCGATACCGAAATTCCACTCGCCGGATGCGACAAGTTCCACCGCCTCCTTCGATGGCAGATATTCAAGCGTAACGCCGATGCCGGGATTGCTTCGATGCAGGATGCGCAGGGCTTCGGGGATAATACTGACCACAAAAGATTGTGGCAGCACCACTTGCAGCCAGGCAGATGAGGGGGTCGTCAGCCGTCCGGCGGCATTTGTCAGCCGCTCGATCGAACTGAAGGTGCGGTCAACTTCGTCGAAAAAGGATAGCCCCTCTGTCGTCGGCACCAGCCGCTTCTTGACCCGCTGGAACAGTTGAACGCCGAGATCGGCCTCGAGCGAGGTGATCAGATTGCTGACCGTCGGCTGCGACAGTCCGAGCGCGCGTGCCGCCCCGCTTACGGAAGTTAATTTCACGACAGCTCTGAAGGCTTCGAGCTGCCGCATCTTGATTTCCATCTGGCACCAATTGTCCTAGATCGTTTCCGCCTTTCATGGAAACGCGTAAACGATCAACCTATTTATTTTGACGCATTTTCGCGGACGTCAGATGTTTCCATCTGGCTGCGAACTGCTCTAGTCCAGTCACAGCTTTCGAACTTAGCCTTGTTCTCAGCCATTGGCCACCACCAACGTTGATGGTAGTGTCACCTTGGCCGTATCTTGAGGATCAGAATGCCTCTCGCGGCAGTTCTACGAAAAGGTTGGTATGGGAATGGAAGGCCGGTTGTTGTAAGAGATGCGACGTTCCAGAACAACAACCTCGGAAATCAGTCCACTATCGCACCACGCAATACGCCATTCTACGGTATAAATGGAATCGACGTCAAAACCCCGCGATGACTGATTCTGCGTGATCGCAGGCAGAGGCAGCCACTCCACATTCCGCCCAGGTCAGGCATTCAGTCCATGTGGTTCGAGCGCCCGCTTTTTTGGAAGGTGTTGTAGCCAGCGACAGCCGTCGGAAGGGGCCTCCGGATCGTCAGAAATAGGGCCGTTTGCTCACGGTCCGGTTCTAGGGATCTACCGACGGCAAGCCGCCGTTCTGGGTCCGCCTCATCGGCGAAGCTGCCTGGGAAGATAAACCGGACTGCCGAGGTCGGCGGTGAGCTTGGACCTGCTCGCAGTTTTGTGCGGCTGGCATTCGCATCGATTCGGACCAGAAAGCCCGGGCGTCGCGGAGCGAGAAGAAGTCGTCGGCTTACACACTGTCCGTCATCGAATGATTTTGAACAAAAGGGGACTGGCGATCAGAAGACTCACGAGCGGCGTTCTCGAGTTCGCGCTGGGGCTCGCGTTTCCGGCAACGCGGCGGGCGCGGTTCGCGACGCTCCCATCTCAATATCCTCAAGTTCGATCGATTCCCGTCGTCTGTCAGGGCGGAGCTTTCTTCGCAGGTGTTTTGAGCGCGAGCAAGGAGCCGATGCAGAACGACATTCTGTTCATGCCCCATTTGGCTGGGACGAGGATGGGTGAGATAGCATCACTCGCGTCCAGGATTAGCCAATGGCAAAAAACGATGTCACGCAAGATGCTGTACCTTGATGCCGCGATCGATTGTCTCAGGAAGCCTGACTTGCGGTACGCCGACATTCGTCTGGCCGCCCGATCAGCAACATGACTGCTGCGCCTATTATGGCTACGATTCCGGCGCTTTGGAGAGGGGCGGACATGCCAAGTCTTTCAATCAGGATGCCACCCAGTACCCCGCCACCGGCGATAGCGACCTGGAAACCCATCGACAGAATCGCTCCGGCGCTTTCGGCCTGATCCGGAGCGGCCTGGGCGTTCCAGCTGGATATGGCGACCGGGAAGGCCCCGAAACCGAGCCCCCAGATCGCCATTGCGGCGAATATGGCGGCGGGAGCCTGCCCCTGGCTGGCCAGAGCGGTCGTTGCACATGCGATCGCCAGCGCCCCGCCACCGGCTGCAAGAGCGGGACTGCGGGATGACAACGCCCCGCCGACCAAGTTTCCGAAGAAGCCAGCCAGACCGAATGTCAGCAGAACGAGGGGGACCGTCTGCGCGTTGATCTGCAGGCCGCTTTCCAGAAAGGTTCGCAGGAAGGCAATCGCTGCCGTATTCCCGCAGATGACTAGGAATGTGGTCGCTAGACCGATCAGCACAGCGGGTTTTGCCAGCACGCTGCGGAATGATGAAAGACTGGGGGGAGCTATTGTGGAAAGCCTGGGCATCGTAGCCAACTGACTGATCAGGGCGACGAGAGCGAGGCTCACCGATATCGCAAAGGTTGTACGCCAGCTCAGAAGATCACTCAGCCAGGCACCGAGCGGGGCGGCAATGACGTTCGCGATGGAGACGCCGGTAAAAATGACGGCAATGGCACGGGGAACCTTAGACGGGGGCACGAGCCGCATTGCGAGCGCGATCACCATCGCCCAGGCGCCCCCCAGCGAAACGCCCAGCAAGGCACGTGCTGCAAGCAACAGAGGCAGGTTCGTCGCCAGGGTGCTCAGGAGTGCTGAGGCGAGGAAGAAGAGACCGAGCATCCAGACTATCTTTCGCCGGTCGAGACGGCCCGAGCCGAGCACGAGGAGGGGGCCCGCTATGGCGGCTATGAGGGCTGTGGCGGTGATTGCCTGGCCGGCGGCGCCATCGCTAACGCCCAGGTCTGATGCCATCGCAGGTATCAGTCCGATGGGAAGGAGTTCGGTGGTGATGAGGCCGAAAAGGCCGAAGGCGAGTGCGAAGACCGCCGCCCAATTTGCGTCTGTCGTTTTGCTGTCAATGATGGGCGACGACGAATCGGATGCAGAGCTTGAGGACATTTTCAACCTGTTCATGGACTGAAGAGGATCGCGCGGCGGTCCGTTCCGGTTGGTGCTGAGGGCATTCTCCGGTTTGCCGCTGACGCGCGCTCCCGTCATCTCTGTGACGGCAGGCTGGCTTGTCCAACCTCAAGTAGGGTTCAGGTCAAGCTAATTTTCGTAAATTTTTCAAATGACATTTAAGAGATCTTATTCAAGTAATAGCCGAAGTGATATTCAGGTTTGAGGTCGCGCTAGATGAAGAACGAACTGACGGTCGGCGAAATGGCAAAGCGCTCGGGCGTTTCAATCTCGACCCTTCATTTCTACGAGAAGATGGGTCTGATCGCGGCGCGCCGCACTGCCGGCAACCAGCGGCGATATCCGCGTGGCCTTCTGAGGCATGTCGCAATCATCCGGATAGCCCAGAGGGCTGGCATTACCCTTGCGGAGATCAAGGAGACGATGTCCTCCCTGCCGGAGGACCGAGCTCCGAATGCGCAGGAATGGCGCCGGATGTCCGCACATTGGGCCGATCGGCTGACAGAACGCATCAACTCACTCATCCAGCTTCGGGACGAGATGCAGGGCTGTATCGGATGCGGGTGCTTGTCGATGAAGCAATGCCCGCTGCGCAATCCCAATGATGTCCTGAGGAAAGCCGGCGCCGGACCGGTCCTGCTGGACTGAGGTCAGCGTGGGTTGGATGGCGCCGGCGGCTGAACCGCGGCATCGCCACTTGGCCGCGATGACGCTTTCGTGCTCGCTTAGGTATTGCCTCCGACCCTGACCATGCCTTCCCGCGACACACGGCGCTCAAGCTTGAGAACGGATTTGAACGGTGCCAGCGGTAACGGCCGCAGGTGCGGCCGCTACTCGGCAAAGGCTTCGTTGACGACGCGAAGGGTCGTGGCATGCTTTCTCGGACTGGCGACAGTGCCCAGCCAGTGCCGCAACTGGGCGCTCAGATCGTCGAGATAGCGAAACGAGCGGGCCAGGAAGAAGTCCTCTCGGATATAATGGAAAGGCCGCTCGACCTAGCCCTTATCGGCGAATGACTGACGGATGGCGACGACGAGGGGCCCGCTCAAAACCCACGGACGCCACAAATGAGGAGCGACGATGATCT
>NZ_CFHTCS010000138.1:0-10478 GCF_984369615.1 Martelella sp.
CCATGCCGGCCGCCTCCAGAAGCGCCTTGGTGTCCTTCAGCATCTCCGCCGAACCGCAGATCATGCCGCGATCGGTTTCCGGGCTCAGCGGCGGCAGGCCGAGATCTGCGAAAAGCTTGCCACTGGAGATCAGGTCGGTGATCCGGCCGGTGCGCTCGAAGGGCTCGCGCGTCACGCTGGCATAATGCGTCAGCTTGTCGCCGACGATCTCGCTCAGGAGCTCGTCATTGCGAATTTCGCTGACGAGATCGAAGCCATATTGCAGTTCGGCCACCTCCCGGCAGGTGTGGGTCAGGATCACCTCATCGAATTTTTCGTAGGTTTCCGGCTCGCGGATCAGGCTGGCGAAGGGCGCGATCCCGGTGCCCGTGGAGAACATGTAGAGGCGCTTCGCCGGCGTCAGGGCGTCGAGCACCAGCGTTCCGGTCGGCTTCTTGCGCATCAGCACGATGTCGCCTTCCCGGATATTCTGCAGATGCTGGGTCAGCGGCCCGCCGGGAACCTTGATCGAGAAGAATTCCAGTTCCTCGGCCCAGGAAGGGCTCGCGATCGAATAGGCGCGGTAGATCGGCTTGCCGTCGACCATCAGCCCGATCATCGCGAATTCGCCGGAGCGGAAGCGGAAGCCGTCGGGCCGCGTCATGGTGAAGCGGAACAGCCGGTCCGTGTAGTGCTGAACACTCAGCACCTTCTCGCCATATACGCCGGCGGGCAGTGTCGCGGCAAATTCCTCGGTCGTGGCTTGCACATTCATGTCGACGTCTCGTCCTGTCTGCTGCACGCCGGAATGGGACCGGCGCAATCAAAATTCCGCGCATTCGCGACTGTCTACGCGCTCAGATAATACCCTGGGCCAAAGATTGCAAAGGCGGATGCCTCAAAAAAACCTGCAGCGGTCGGTCATGTTTTAGCCACCCGACGCCATTTGTAGCCGCCCGGCGCTGCGGACCGGCGGGCGGCGGGCTGGTAATACAGGTTGACGGCGGGAAGCCGACCTTCCCGCACACGGCCGACCGCGGTCGGGTTGTCGAGCGCGAAGCTGTCGAACCCGCATCGCAGCATCAGCACGAGCGGATCGATCAGCACATCGCCGACGGCGCGCAGTTCTCCGCGATAGCCGAGCCGCTCGCGCAGCAGCGTTGCCTGCGAAAAGGCCCGACCGTCGCTGAAGGACGGAAACGTCAGGGCGATGATCTCGATACGGTCGAGCAAGGGCTCGAGTTTCAGCGGATCGTCAGACGGCCCGAGGACCACCCCGGCCCCTTCATTGCCCTGAAATCCGTTTTCGAGCATCTCGGCAAGGGGGATGAGTCGGCGTTCGCCCTCGCCTGCCCTGCGTTCCTCGGTCTCGATCACCCAGGGATCGTGTTCGACGAAACCGGTCTCTCTCCAGATCACTGTCACTGTTCTCTCCTCAGGCGGCCCTGGCTTTTTCGGGATAGAGCGCATCCTTGAAGGGCTGCGCGCCGAGCCGGCGATAGGCTTCAATGAAGGTCTCGGAGCGATCCCTGCGCAGGTGCAGATAGGTGTCGACAATGGTCTCCACAGCGTCGGTCACCTTTTCCGGCTCGAAGCCGCGCCCGACGATCTCGCCGATCGAGGTGTTTTCATCGGCCGAACCGCCGAGCGTGATCTGGTAGAGCTCCGCGCCCTTCTTCTCCACGCCCAGAAGGCCGATATGGCCGACATGGTGATGGCCGCAGGCATTGATGCAGCCGGAGATCTTGATTTTCAGCTCGCCGATCTCCGCCTGGCGCGCCGGATCGCCGAAACGCTCCGAAAGCTGCTGGGCCACCGGAATGGAGCGCGCATTGGCAAGCGCGCAATAGTCGAGCCCGGGACAGGCGATGATATCGGTGATCAGCCCGGCATTGCCCGTTTCAAGGCCGGCCTCCTTCAGCGCCGCATAGACGGCCTGAAGATCGGCCCGTGCGACATGCGGCAGAACGAGGTTCTGCTCATGGCTGACCCGGATTTCGTCAAAGGCAAAGCGCTCGGCGATATCGGCGACGGCTTCCATCTGCGCATCCGTCGCATCCCCCGGGATGCCGCCGATCGGTTTCAGCGAAATGGTGACCATGGCATAGTCGTCGCGCTTGTGGTCGGCGGTGTTGCGGGTCAGCCAGTCGAGATAGCCGCTGTCGGCGGTATCGAAACGGTCGCGTTCGCGGGCGGGAAGATCGGGAAGCGCGAAATAGCGACGGATAGCTTCGATATCGCCCTCTGGGAGCGTCAGCTCGCCGTCCCTCAACGCCTCGAACTCGCGCTCGATATCCGTCTTCAGTTCCTCAAGGCCGGTCTCGTGGACCAGGATCTTGATTCGCGCCTTGTACTTGTTGTCACGCCGGCCGTTGAGATTGTAGACGCGCAGAATTGCCGTCGCATAGGCCAGAAGATCGGCCTCCGGCAGGAAATCGCGCACCTTCTTGGCAATCATCGGCGTGCGGCCCTGCCCGCCGCCGACATAGACGGCAAAGCCGAGTTCGCCGGCCTCGTTCTTCTTCAGGTGCAGGCCGATGTCGTGGACCTGGATTGCGGCGCGGTCGCGCTCGGCGCCCGTCACGGCGATTTTGAACTTGCGCGGCAGGAATGAAAATTCCGGATGCAGCGACGACCATTGCCTGAGGATTTCCGCATAGGGGCGCGGATCGGCAACCTCGTCGGCCGCAGCGCCGGAGAAATGATCGGCCGTGACATTGCGGATGCAATTGCCGGACGTCTGGATCGCATGCATCTCGACCTCGGCGAGATCGCTCAGGATTGCCGGAATGTCTTCGAGCCTCGGCCAGTTGAACTGAATGTTCTGGCGCGTGGTGAAGTGGCCGTAGCCCCGGTCATATTTGCGCGCGATATGGGCAAGCATACGCATCTGCCGGCCGTTCATCGTGCCATAGGGCACGGCGATCCGCAGCATATAGGCGTGGAGCTGGAGGTAGACGCCGTTCATCAGCCTCAGCGGCTTGAACTGGTCCTCGGTGATTTCGCCCGAGAGGCGGCGTTCCACCTGATCGGTGAACTGCGCGACGCGTTCCCGGACAAAATCATGGTCGAATTCGTCATAGCGATACATGTCACGCCTCCACATGTTCGGGTTTGGCGGGCGCATAGCCCGCTGCGTAGGGAATCGTGGGCCCCTCGGCGCGAATGCGCTCGCGCAGCCTGAGCGGCCGGATCCGGCCATCGGCTCGCTCGTCGACGTCGATCACGGCCACGTCGACGATCAGATTGCCGGAAAAGTCGCGCTTGCCGATCTCCTCGAGGCTTGCAACCGCCGCGTCGTGGCGGGCGACGAGCGCATGCTGCAGATCGCGCGTCCAGCGACCGTTGGCGTCGAGCCAGACGGCAAGGCCATCGGTCAGGCGGTTTGCGGTCAGAACCTTAGCGGACATGGACGGCTCCCGTGAATTTCTCTTCGACAAGATTGTTGTTGAGCGCGAGAGCGCTCGACTCCTCAAGACTGGCGCCGGCAACGGCGTCACCGATGATCACCATGACCGGGCCGGTCAGGTCCTCGCGCGTTTCAAGCAGCGGCAGTTCGGAAAGGACGCCGTGGAACAGCCGGCGGTTCTTGCGGCTGGCATTCTCGACGACGGCGATCGTGGTGTCGGCGGGAACACCCGCTTCCTGCAGCCGGGCGCCGAGCTTGGCGGCAACGGAACGGCCCATATAGACGGCAATGGTGGCACCCCGGACCGCAAGCGCGGCCCAGTCCGGCAAGGTGTCGCCATTAAGGTCGTGGCCGGTCGTAAAAACCAGTGTGGAGGCAACGCCCCTGAGCGTCATCGGCAGGCCGAAATCCGCGGCGGCGGCCGAGGCGGAGGTGATGCCCGGCACCACTTCGTAGGAGACCCCTGCGGCCCTGAGCGCGGCCATCTCCTCGCCGGCCCGGCCGAAAATCAGCGGATCGCCGGATTTCAGCCGCACGACGCGCTTGCCTTCCCTGGCAAGTTTCACCAGCAGGTCATTGATTTCATTCTGCGACTTGGAATGGCAGTTCTTGCGCTTGCCGACGGAGATGCGCTCCGCGTCGCGGCGGCCCATATCGACCACGGCCTGCGGCACCAGCGCATCAAAGGCAATCACGTCCGCTTCCATCAAGAGCCTGTGGGCGCGGATCGTCAGAAGGTCCTCGGCGCCCGGCCCGGCGCCGACGAGCGCGACATGGCCTGAAACGGTAGACCCGTCGGAGATGATCTCGTCGGCCAGGCATTCGGCTTCGAGAAGACGTCCCTTTTCGACGGCGTTCGCCACCGAACCGTTGAAGAAGCGTGCCCAGAAGGCCCGTCGCGCGGCCCCGCGCGGAATATTGGCATCCACCTTGTCGCGCAGATTGGCGGCAAGGCGCGCCAGCGGCCCGAGCGAACGCGGCAGCATCGTGTCGATCCGGGCGCGGATCATCTGCGCCAGCACCGGCCCTGCCCCCTCCGTGCCGATGGCGATTGCGACCGGCGGGCGGGCAACAAGCGCCGGCGTATAGAAATCGCAGTCTTCCTTCTGGTCGACGGCATTGACCGGAACGGAAAGCGCACGGGCGCAGTCGGCGATCAGGTGATCCTGCTCCGGCTCGCCGGTCGCCGCGAAGGCAAGCACCGCGCCGTCAAGCTGCTCTGCGGCAAACGGCGCTTCGACCAGGCGCGCGCCATGCGCGACCAGAAAGGCGCGGTAGTCCTCGTCCGGGTTTTCGCCATAGGCGGCAATCTCGGCGCTCGTCTTCGCCATCAGCCGCGCCTTGGCGTAAGCCTCCGCACCGGAGCCGAAAATTGCGACCTTGCGGCCCTCAACCCTGAAAAATGCCGGAAACGCCGACAGCAATTCTTCCCTTGCGACCATCTTCGAGCAGTCCTTCCATTGATGACGGAATGATGAACTGCGTTGGCCCGCGCTTGAAGAAACGAAAATGCGCGACGATGCGCCGGAGAACATTTCATTCCTCAATTCCGGCATCGGCACAGCAAATCTGGCCTTCGCAGGCATCTCATCCCTTGCGCACGCGATGATTGCCCCCTTAACTGACGGCGCAAAAGAGCCTGCGAGCAAGGGGAACATGCATGAACGATGCGCTTTTGACCGAACGCCTGCTGAACGTCATCGAACAAGACATCCTGCCCCTCACTTCAAAGGGGGTCGAAGCCGGCAACAAGGTTTTCGGCGCCGCCATTTTGCGGAAATCCGATCTCTCCCTCGTCATCGCCGGCACCAATGACGAGACAGCGAACCCCCTCTGGCACGGCGAGGTGCACACGCTGAAGCAGTTTTACGAATTGCCGGTGAAACCCGACACGAAGGAGCTTCTGTTCCTCTCCACCCATGAGCCCTGCACCATGTGCATGTCGGCGATCACCTGGGCCGGGTTCGACAACTATTTCTACTTCTTCAGCCACGAGGATTCGCGCGACAGCTTCGGCATTCCCCACGACCTGAAGATCATGAAGGAACTCTACGGGCTCGAGCCTGGCGGCTACCGGCGGCACAATGCCTTCTTTGAAGCGCGTTCGATCGTGGACATGGCCAATGCTGCGGAAGAACCGGAGAGCAGCCGTTTCCTGGCCCGGGTCGAGAGAATCAAGGCGAGCTATGCGCTTGCGTCCGAGACCTACCAATCGCATAAGGGCGAGGCCAACATCCCGCTTGACTGATATTTCCGACGCAACGGAGCATTCCATTGGAGCCTTCCCGCGACATCGCCCGCCTTATCGACATAATGGCAGCCCTTCGTGATCCCGATACCGGCTGCCCCTGGGACATCAAGCAGGATTTCGAGACGATCAAGCCGTACACGATCGAGGAGGCCTACGAGGTGGCCGACGCGATCGAGCGGAAGGATTTCGACGATCTTTGCGACGAGCTCGGCGATCTCCTGCTGCAGGTCGTGTACCACGCCCGCATGGCCGAGGAGGACGGCCTGTTTTCCTTCGGAGACGTCGTGCATGCGGTGACCGCCAAGATGATCCGCCGCCACCCGCATGTCTTTGCCCGCAACGACGCCGATACGCCCGAGGCGGTGAAGATCCAGTGGGATGAAATCAAACGGCAGGAAAAGGCCGACCGTGCGGCGAGACGCGCGAAGGCCGGCGTTACCGAAGATTTCAAGGTAGGGCATCTCGGCAATGTCCAGCGCAGCTTCCCGGCGCTGACGGAGGCGCTGAAGCTGCAGGAACAGGCCGCCCGCGTCGGTTTCGACTGGTTGGAACCCGAACCGATCCTCGACAAGTTCGAGGAGGAAATCGGCGAGTTGCGCCAGGCATTGACCAGTGGCGATCAGGCAAAGATCGCTGACGAACTCGGTGACCTCATCTTCGCCGCTGTCAATCTCGGTCGCCACACGAAGACGGACCCCGAACAGGCGTTGCGCGGCACCAACACGAAATTCAGACGTCGGTTCAATCATATAGAGCGGTCTCTTGAGGTAAACGGTGAAAGCCTGGACGCCGCCACGCTGGAGCGCATGGAAGCGCTCTGGCAGGATGCCAAGGCGATCGAGCGCAGACTGAAATAGGTTCAAACCCGAAAAGGCCGCAGCGCTTTCGCACTGCGGCCTTTCTGCAAGAGCCCGGCCGGCATCGCGCCGGCCTTTGTCTCATTACATGTTCATCGGAACCGTGAAGAACAGCGTCTCGCCGGAGCTGTCGTCCACGCCGTCATTGTCGGTTACGGCATAGGCCGTGCCGTCGGCGGCGATGGTGAAGCCCTCGATCTTGTCGACGACATAGCCGTTGGTGGCCGACTTCATCAGCGGCAGAAGGTCGACGACGTCCTGCTTTTCGACAACGGGAAGTTCCGAGCCGATCGCGGCCGGCTTCATGTCGGCAAGCGATACCTTGAACAGCTTCTTGACCTTTGCGGCCGCGCCGATCTGGTTGTCGCGCTCGACGATATAGACGTTGTCGCCATTGGCGGTGATCTCCGAAAGACCCATCCAGCCCTTCTCCGGCGTTTCCAGGGGATAGGAGACGGCGCCCCATTCGCCCGTTGCCGGCGTGTAGGCCAGAAGCTTGACGAAGCCCTTGGCGTCATCGGCCCATTCGCGCTGAACGGCCATCCACAGCGTCAGGTCATCGCCCTCGCCCACCGTGGTGATGCCTTCCATGCCGAAGCGGGTCTGGCTGGCCAGCAGCTCTTCCGGCAGGTCGATGGTTTCGGTGATCTCGCCCGTACCGTCGATGTGGAGAACCGCGTGCGGCACGTCCTTGTCCGGATTGCCTTCAGACGCCAGCCAGAAGCCGCCATTGCCGTCGACGGCCACGCCTTCGAGATCGAGCTTTTCGGCAGGCTCGCCATTGCGGGTAACGCGGATCGCGTCGGTGATCAGCGCCGGCTTCTTCGAAGCGTCGATGATGAAGACCGAGGGCTGGCCCGAATAGAAGCTGTCATTGACGGCATAGAGCTTCGAGGCGTCCGCTGGATCGGCGGCAAGGCCGGAGAGCGCGCCGAAGCCGATCAGCGGATCGCGGGAAACATCGGAAGCGATCTGCGGATAGTCCGCCTCGCCCTCTTCATAGGCGTAGAGCATCACATGGGCGCGCACGCCGCCGTCGGGGCCGAGGTCTTCCTCATTGGCGGTGACCAGCAGGTTGCGGGCGGGAATGGCGACGCCGCTTTCCGGACCGATGCCGGACGGCAGAAGCTGGACCAGTTCGGGCGCATCCTGGACATTGTCATTATAGACGCCGACGACAGAACCGCGCTCGGACATGACGAAGAGGTAGTTGGTATCGCCATACTGGCCAACGATCAGGCCTTCCGGCTCGACGCCCTTCTTGCCGGCGCGCTTGTCCGGGAAGTGACCGATGGAGGCTACGGCGCGCTCGAAGGAAGCGCCGGCCTCATGCAGCAGTTCACCGGTATCGGAGAAGATCGAGAAGCCGCGCGAACCGCCCTTGTAGTCGCCCTCATTGGCGATGACGAAGCGGTCATTGTCGAGCCACTTCACCGTGTCGGGCTCGCGCGGAACGGCGGTCAGCGAACCGGTGAAATCGAGCTTGCCGTCCTTTTCGGTGTCGATGCCGGTCAGGTCGACCGTGCCGGCGGAGAAGTGGGTCTTCACCGCGCCGGTATTGCCGTCAACGACAGCGATACCGTTGTTTTCCTGCATGGTGACGACGATCTCATTGTCGTCGTTGATGTCGATGAATTCCGGTTCCGGATCGCTCGGCGCCGTCATCTCATCGAAGCCGGCCATGGCGACATGCCTGGTCGTGGCGCAATCGGCAACACCGTCCTTCAGCGAGATGATCACCAGGTCGCCGGCAGGCATCTGCGGAATTTCGCCGTCGTTCAGGTCCTCATCGCGCTCGTTTTCGATGGCGACGGCAACGATCGAGCCATCGGGAGACACGGCAACCGAATCGGGCTGGCCGCCGAGATCGCACTGCGCTTCAAGGGTCTTCGATGCAATATCGATGACGCCGAGGAAGCCGGAAGGCGACGTGAAGCTTTCCGACGTGTTGACGCCGACAAAGGCCTTTGCGCCGGAAACGGCAACCGAGGTCGGCTCGCCCTCAAGCTTGATGGTGCCCGCGGCCTTCGGCGCGCGCGGGTCGGCAATGTCGATGAAGCCGACGGCGCCGAGCGGACTGTCGGAATAGACGAGCATGTTGCCGTCTTCGGTCGCGGTGATGATCTCCGCGGACGTGGCGCTCATGGCGTCCATGTCGGCCGGAAGGTTTTCGTTGACGGCGAAAACGGCGATGCGGTTGAACACCTGATCGGCGGATGCCGGAATGGCGGCTGATGCGAGAAGCGCGGCGGTAAGCGCCGCACCGGAAAGGCGCAGTTTCATGGGTTTCCCTCCTGGGCGTGAAATACCGGAGGGTTGTGCGTCACGCGCGTGACAGGACGATAACGTCTTGATGACGCCCGCGTGACAGATTTGTCTCAGCGTTCCCGCCCGCGCTCAATCAGCATGATCGAGAGCGATGCGGCGAGGATCATGACGCCGCCGACCCAGAACAGCTTATCGGGCGCATAGCCGAAGACCAGCCAGCCGCCAAGCACGTTCAGCGGCAGTTTCAGATCATCGAAGGGCTGGACATAGGCCGCGTCCGCGCTGGAATAGGCGAGCGTCAGGAAATACTGCGCCAACACCGTCATCAGGCCGAGCGCAAGCATGATCCAGATCGCGTCGCCCGCCGGCACGGCGAACCCGCCGCCGATCGCGACAAGAGCATTGATCGGTGTCAGCAGCACCAGCAGCCATACGGTGATCGATTCCGGCCTCTCATGCGCCGTCAGTTTCTTGGTAATCAGCGACGTGCCGCCCCAGAGCAGCGCGGAGAGCACCGGCAGAAGCGCCGCCCAGGTGAAGCTTGCCGACCAGGGCTGAAGGATAAGCAGCGCGCCGGAGAAACCGACAGCGGTCGCAAGCCAGCGCGACGGCCCGACGCGCTCGCCCAGAAACAGCCTGGCGCCGACGATGATGAAAAAGGGCGACGTCATCACCAGGGCGATCGCCTGGCTGATGGGAACGGACTGGAGGCCGAAGACCCAGGCCTGAACGCCGAGCGCGGAAAGCGCCACACGCACTATGTGCTGACCGGGATAGGCAGTGCGCATGACTGCAAGCCCCGTGCGCCACAGATACGGAATGGCGAACAGCAGGGCGATGCCATACTGCCAGAAGGCGACGGAGGAGGACGCAAAGCCCATCTTCATGGTCAACTGCTGGATCAGCACATTGCCTGCCGCGTACACCACGCCGGCAAGCACCATCCAGAATGCGCCGGTCAATGCTGGAGAACGATAGATTGCCTTGCCCATACGGTCTCGATCCTTCACAGCGCTCAAGGCGCATCGAATGCGGGACGACGCATGGTCGCCGCGGGCCATCGGCAAAAACCGGACCCGCGTCAGCCTGCATTCTCTTCCTTCCGGACTTTGACCGTCGGCTCCGGTTTCGCACCGGATCTGCTGACCCTTTCCGGCAATGTCCGGGAAGGCGCTCGCGGGCTTGCGTCGGAAACGCTTACCGCCGGTGGGGAATTTCGCCCCGCCCCGAGAATGTGCCGCAGAAAGCCCTGCTCGCTGCGGCGATTTGTCGGCTCAGATGTAATGAACTGCAGGGGGTCCGGCAAGTCTTATCTGGGAGGCGACTTGGTAACTGTTCGTCAACAATACAGACAACAAAAAACCCGGAGCGTAACGCTCCGGGTCAACAGCCTGTCAGAAGACGGCGGATGCTTAAGAGTTGCAAGCTTCCTTGAGACCCTTGCCGGCCGTGAACTTCGGAACGTTGCGCGCCGGAATATCGACCTCGGCGCCCGTCGACGGGTTACGGCCCTTGCGCGCGGCGCTGTGCGAAACGGTAAAGGCGCCGAAGCCGGCCAGGCGCACTTCGCCGCCGTTCTTCAGTTCGCCCTGCACGGCGTCGAATACGGCGTCGACAGCAGAAGCGGCATCGGTTTTGGACAGACCGGCCTTTTCGGCAACGGATGCTACGAGTTCACTCTTGTTCATGTTTCCACCCTTTCTCAAATGGTTCG